>CAJATB010000154.1 GCA_903944755.1 uncultured Bacteroidota bacterium | reverse complement strand
TGTTGAGCGACGGAAGTGCAGAAAGCTTAACTAAAAAAGAGCGTTTGACTTTAGGTCGTGATAAAGATAAAATGGAGAAAGTATTAGGTGGTATCGCTCAATTAGGTCGTTTACCAGCAGCTTTATTCTTAGTTGATATCGGACACGAGCATATTGCATTAGCAGAAGCGAAGCGTTTAGGAATTCAAACATTTGGTATGGTTGATACAAACTGTGATCCAAATAAAGTTGACTTCTCTATTCCTTCAAATGACGATGCAACTAAATCAATTGCAATTATCACTAACTATATTACTGCAGCAATTGCAGAAGGTTTAGCTGAGCGTCAAGCTTCTAAAGATGACGAAAGCGAAGCAGAGGAAGGCAACAATGAAAACGAAGCGAAAGCAAAACGTATGGAAGCAGAAGCAAATGCTGAAGGCGGAAGAGCTAAGCGTGGCGCGGGTGCTGCTCCAACAGCTCCAGGTGCTCCTAAGCGTCGTATTCAAAGTACACGTCGCCCTGCAGGCAAATAAATTTTAATGCAAATTGGGTGATTAGTGTCTTTAAGGTACTAATCACCCAATTGTATTTATTCGAATTCAAAAATTGATTACAATAAAATATTAATAAGATGAGTAATATTACAGCTGCTGAGATTAATAAATTACGTCAAGCAACAGGTGCTGGAATGATGGATTGTAAAAAAGCTTTAATTGAAACTAACGGTGATTTTGAAGCAGCAATTGACTGGTTACGTAAGCAAGGACAAAAAGTTGCAGCAAAGCGTAGCGACCGTGAAGCAAAAGAAGGTGTGATTATCGCACAAACTTCTGCCGATCATAAAACAGGTTTTGTAGTATGTATTTCTTGTGAAACAGATTTCGTTTCTAAGAATGCAGAATTCGTTGCATTCGCTCAAACCATTGCTGATGCAGCGGTTGCGAACAATGTAAAATCTGCTGAAGAATTAAATGCAGTAAGCATTAATGGAACAACAGTTGCTGATATGATTAATGATAAATTAACTTCTATTGGTGAAAAAATTGGTGTTGCTAAATTTGAAAGAGTTGATGCACCATTTGTTGCTGCTTATATTCACGGTTCATACCGTATGGGGGTATTAGTTGGCTTAACATCGGAAGCTGCTGAATTGGGTAAAGACCTTGCAATGCAAATTGCAGCAATGAATCCAGTTGCGGTTGATGCTGATTCAGTTCCTGCTGAAACAGTTGCACGTGAAAGAGCTATCATTATTGATACAATGAAAGAAGATCCTAAAATGGCAGGTAAGCCAGAAGAAATGATTGTTAAAATTGCAGAAGGTAAAATTGCTGCATTCTTTAAAGAACAAACTTTATTAGCACAATCATTTGTGAAGGATGGCGGTAAAACAGTAGGCGAGCATATCAAATCTGTTGGAGGGGACATTAAAGTAACAGAATTCAAACGTGTTGCCTTAGGGTAAATTGCAAGTCAATACTGTTTGGTTCAAAAAATTCAAATGGTTCAGATTCCTAGAGGGTAGCCCCAAAAGGAAAATATCATATTTAAAGGGTTTCGTCACTGACGAGACCCTTTTTTATTGGCCTTAAAATTGCTATCTTGCAACTATAAACTTGTCAACTTATGGAGCTTAAATACAAACGCGTTTTATTAAAATTATCAGGGGAGGCTTTATTAGGGAAAGAAAGAAACGGAGACCCGTTTAACCCAGCTATTATTGAGCAGTATGCAAAAGAGATAAAACAAGTGGTTGATTTGGGTGTTGAAGTAGCTATTGTAATTGGCGGCGGAAACATTTACCGTGGTATGAATGAAGCTGAAAGCGGTATTGAACGCGCTCATGGTGACTATATGGGTATGCTAGCAACAGTAATAAACGCAATGGCCATTCAAGCGATGCTTGAAAAAATAGGTGTGTACACCCGTTTGCAGTCGGCAATTAATATGGAACAAGTTGCTGAACCTTATATACGTCGTAAAGCATTGCGTCATTTAGAAAAAGGCCGTGTGGTAATTTTTGGCGCAGGAACAGGTAACCCTTATTTCACAACCGACACAGCAGGTTCGCTTCGTGCCATTGAAATGAAGGCCGATGTTATTTTAAAAGGAACTAGGGTAGACGGAGTTTATGATAGTGATCCAGAAAAGAATCCAGCTGCAAAAAAATTCGAAACCATTAGTTTCCAGGAGTGTATAGCGCAAAACTTAAAAGTAATGGATATGACAGCGTTTACTTTATGTATGGAAAACAAGTTGCCAATTATAGTATTTGATATGAACAAACCAGGTAATTTATTACGTGTGGTGCAAGGTGATGGCGTTGGAACACTTGTAGGGTAAGCTATGTAAAATTAACATCAACAACCATTGGTGTAAAAAAATAATAATAAATAAAGGGTTACCCTAAATTTATACTATGCAAAAAACAAGTTCGTTTATAATTGTGTTGTTATTTATTCTAAACACAATCAGCACACAGGCACAACAAAATTTAACTTTAAACGATGCAGTTACCACTGCATTAAAAAATAGTTATGATATACAATTAGTGGAGAATAATTTATCCATTGCAAAAAATAATAACAATATTGGTGTTGCAGGGGGCTTGCCAACGGTGAGTTCAACAGTTACTAATAATAATACCTTAAGTACCATTAATCAAACTTTCCCCGATGCTACCCGAAATACAACAAGGCCAAACGTGGACGGAAGCACTATTGGTGCTGGTTTGACAGCTTCAATGATTTTATTTAATGGTTACAGGATAGTTGCTACCAAAAGCAGACTAGCAAGTTTAGAAAAACAAAATCAATCCTTATTACAAGCTCAGTTATTAAATACCACATCGGTTGTGATGCAACAGTATTATAATGTTGTGCGTCAACAAGCCTATTTAAAAACAATTGAAACTTCAATAGAAGCTTCGCAGCAACGTTTGGAAATTGTAAAAACAAGACAACAAGTAGGTGTCGCAAATCAAGCTGATTTTTACCAGTCTTCATTGGATTTAAATGCATTAGTACAAGCCAAGCAAAATCAATTAATAGTAATCGAGCAAGCAAAAGCCGATTTGTTAAACACCATGGTGATGCCAACAAGTACTTTGTTTGTTATAAATGATAGTATACAAGTAGACAGTAAAGTATTGCTAGCTGAAGTAGAAGCAAAAATGAAGGACCATCCTTTATTGCAATCGGCACAGCAATTGATAAACGTGAATCAGTATATTGAAAAAGAAAGTAGCGCATTAAGGTATCCAACCTTACGTGCAAATACAGGATTTAATTATAACAGCAGTAAATCGGCTGCAGGCTTTATATTGCTGAATGAAAGCTATGGTCCTTTTTTAGGCCTGAATGTAAGCATTCCTATTTATGCAGGAAGTGCAAGTAAACGTGCTTATAAAAATGCACAACTAGGTACACAAAATGCAAAAATTCAATATCAAAGTACAGCGCAGGACTTAGCTACTGAATTATATAAGACATATAAAAATTACCAAAACAGTGTTAATCAAACTAATACCGAAATGCAGAACTATAGCATGTCGCAAGCTTTGTTAACACTCGTAATGGAAAAATTCAAACTAGGACAAGCTACAATAGTTGATGTAAAGCAAGCACAGCAGAGTTTTGAAAGTGCTGGATTCCGTTTAGTAAGTTTACGTTTTACTGCAAAAATTGCGGAAATAGAATTGAAGCGATTGTCTAATCAACTAAGTTTTTAATTTACTTCCACCCATCGCCGTCTAAAATATTGCCAATTCCTCCAAGGATACTGCCTTCTTCTTTTCTTTTGTAGGTGCCATAAGCAAGGATACGTCCGGCAAGTCGGCTAATAGGAAGTGTTTGTATCCAAACCTTACCAGGTCCTGTTAGGGTTGCAAAAAATAAACCTTCGCCACCGAATAAAGTATTTTTAATCCCTCCTACAAATTGAATATCATAATTCACGGTTGAAGTAAATCCAACAATACAACCCGTGTCCACCTTAAGTAATTCACCTGGCACTAAATCTTTTTCAATAACATGGCCACATGCATGCAGGAAAGCCATTCCGTCCCCTTCTAATTTTTCCATTATAAATCCTTCACCACCAAATAAGCCAGTGCCTAGCTTTCGCTGAAATTCAATACCAATATTCACCCCTTTCGCTGCGCACAAAAATGCATCTTTTTGACAAATAATTTTATGGCCTAGGTTGGGTAAATAAATAGGAATAATTTTTCCCGGATAAGGGGAAGCAAAACTTACTTTCTTCTTTCCGTACCCAGTATTGGTATAGGCAGTCATAAATAAACTTTCTCCTACCAATGCGCGTTTACCCGCATTGAAAAGCTTGTTTAACATGCTTGAATTTTGTTGGCTACCATCGCCAAAAATAGTTTCCATTTGTATACCCTCTTCCATCATCATAAATGCACCAGGTTCTGCGATAGCAGTTTCTTCAGGGTCAAGTTCAACCGACACATATTGCATTTCTTCTCCGAATATTTGATAGTCTATAACGTGCGCGCTCATGGTAATAAATTTAATTATTCAAAGCTAACTAAATTATTAATTCGTTTTCAAACAAAAAGCCCCCCGATAAAATCGGGGGGCTTAGGGATTTTTCTATTATTTTTTCTAGTATATTTTCTAAATCATTAATACCATGAATGATTTATGGTTTCATTACCGTTTGCATTTCTATTTGCAATACGACGCCTTACATTTTTTCGGTGTAGCCACATAGTAACAAAAATAAGTGGAATAAAAATAAAGGTTAATGGAGGAATAGCTAACATGCTAATCCACTTGCCTCCAAAATGACGACGCATTGGGCGTTTTAAACGCTCGGCAATTAAATACATTGCCGGTACAATAAACAATGTCATAAAGAAAGCAAAAGCTAAACCAAATATAAGGGTCCAGCTTAAAGGCTTCCAGAATGAAACGTTATCACCGCCAAAGAAGATATGCGGATTTAATTCACTGAATAGGGTAACGAAGTTAATATTGAAGCCTATTGCAATTGGAATAAAACCAAGTATCGCAGCAAGTGCAGTTAACATTACAGGAATAATTCTTGTTTTACCTGCTTGAATAACGGCTTCTCTTGTTTTTAAACCTCTTGCTCTTAACTCGTCAGCGAATTCAATAACAAGGATACCATTTTTAACAACAATACCCGCTAGTCCAACAATACCAAGGCCTGTCATTACACCAGACACTTTCATGCCAGTTAAGGCAAAGCCCAACAACACACCAATAATACTAAATAAAATTTCTGTTAAAATAATAACCGACTTCGAGATAGAATTAAACTGTAAAACCAATGTAAATAAAATTAACATTAATGCGATAATCAATGCTTTACCAAGGAATGCGACAGTTTCAAGTTGTTGTGCATTTTCTCCTGTTTGTTGAACCGTAACACCATCCGAAATGCCTTTGTAATTATCAATATATTGTTTAATTACTGCATTCACCGCTGTTGGGTTATAACCTTGTTCAGTTAAAACGTTTGAATTCAATTGAATTTGTCTTTTCTGATTCTTTCTTTTTACGCTACCCAAGGTATTTGTAGGTTCTACTTTTACTAAGGAACTAATAGGTATATTTTTAACCATACCCCCTGCAGCCATATCACGGAACGATAAGCGCATGTTTAAAATGTCTACTAAATTCTTACGTTGCATTTCTTCATTACGCAATTGAATTTTATATTCATCCTTTCCTTCTTTAATTTTAGAAATTTCCTTTCCAAATAAAGCGGTACGAATTTGCATGCCTACTTGCGCCGAACTTACACCTTCAATTAAAGCACGGTCACGGTCAATGGTTAAAGTTAATTCTGGATTTTGCAAATCAACATCCATTTTTAATTGCTCCACCCCTGGAATTTGTGCGTTGTCTAAATAATTCTTTAAGCCAACAGCAGTCTTAATTAATTTATCAAAATCCTCACTCTGAACTTCAATATTTATAGGAGGGTCGGTAGGAGGGCCATTACGTTCTTGAGAAACAGTAATCTCTGCGCCAGGTATACCTTTCATTTCGCC
>CAJATB010000153.1 GCA_903944755.1 uncultured Bacteroidota bacterium | reverse complement strand
TTATGTTTACCTGGCGATATCGATAAATCATTATCCAAAGTAAAGCAAGCAATTAAAGAAAAGAAGTTAAGAAGAAGAGATATAAAGGAAAAAGTAAAAAAAGTATTAAACGCTAAATATGAATATGGATTAAGCAATTTAACTATAATTGATACCACCAATTTATTAGCAGACTTAAATAAATCTGTGGGTGTGCTTAAAGAAGCTATGGCAACTCAATCATTAACGTATTGCAAGTCTAACACTTTACCCGATTTGCTTTCTTATAAAAAAACAGCTTACATAGCATTAAATGCAGGCTTTCCAACAACACTTACAAAAGCATTAGCTGAACAATATGGTGTGACTATATTTTATGTAGCAGCTAAGGATAGCAATAAACTTGCTTCAATAAGCAACAGCCTTGCCGGATTCGATCAAGTCATTGTTGGATTACATAACTACAGCAAACGACCCGCAAATAAATTTGAAATACCAAATGCATTTATTCAATTCTTGAACGAATCACATCCGGCTAACTGGATGCATGTTATTTTAGGAAACCCATACGCAGTAGGACATTTTAGTAAAATACAAAATATTCTATTTGCCTACGAGGATAATGCTTATACCCACAAAGCAGTCTTAAATTGGCTAGAAGGTAAAATACAAGCTACCGGTGAATTGCCTGTAACAGTAAGTGACGATTTGCCCTTTGGAAGTACTTACAAAAATTTACCTAGCCCAAATAATACAGTTGAAAATGAAAAACTATTAGCTATTGATTCTTTAGTGCAAGATGCTATTACTAAAAAAGCAATCCCGGGATGCCAAGTATTAGTAGCGAAGAATAATAAAATTGTTTTTAATAAAGCTTATGGCTTAACTGCTGGAGAAGGTTCGGCAGCAGTTACATTAGACACTTATTATGATTTAGCTTCGGTAACTAAAGTGAGTGCATCCACCGTGTCCATTATGAAATTAGCGGACGAAGGTAAAATAGATATTAATAAGACAATAGGAGACTACCTTCCTTGGGTTAAAGGGAATCAAAAGGAACAAATTACTTTAAAAGATTTACTATTACACCAAGCTGGCCTTTTCCCTTATATCAAATTTTACGAGTCCTTATTGAATGCCGACAAATCATTAAAGGAAGACATAGTCACTAAAGTACAAGACAATGGCCATAATAAAATGATAACTCCTCGCTTGTATTTACAAGATAATTGGAAGGATACCATTGAACAAAAAATATTGAATAGCACAGTGACAAGTCCTGGGAAATATGTGTACAGTGATAATGATTTTATTTTTTTAGGACAAATTGTTGAACAAGTTTCTGGAATGTCTTTAAACGAATATGCTACACAAAATTTTTATAGCCCACTAAAAATGAAGTCTACTGGTTTTTTACCCTTGCAAAAAACGAATGTAGACAATATTGCAGCAACCGAACTAGACAATTATTATAGAAATGAATTAATACGTGGCGCCGTTCACGACGAAGGTGCATCGGTTATGGGTGGCATTGCTGGGCATGCAGGATTATTTAGTAATGCAACAGATTTAGCAAAAATGTATTTAATGTTACTAAATAAAGGACAGTGGGAAGGAAAGCAATATTTAAAACCAAGTACAGTAGAACAATACACAGCTTACAATACAACCAATAGCAGAAGAGGGTTAGGATTTGATAAGCCAGAAAAAAATAATACAACTAGCAAGGATCCCTACCCTAGCTTAAACGCGTCTCCTTCCACATTTGGGCACACAGGGTTTACCGGAACTTGTGTGTGGGCAGATCCTGAAAGTAATTTATTATATATTTTCCTTTCAAACAGAGTATACCCAACAAGAGACAATAAAGCATTTAGTAGCTTAAACCTTCGACCTAATATTCAAGAAGCGATTTATAGGGTATATAAAAATTAAGTATGCAAAAAAAGGGATTGATAGTATTGGTAATCCTACTCACCATTTCAAATTGTTGGGGCCAAAATAATATTGGAGCTATTGGACAATGGAGAGAACATCATAATAACCAATCCGTAAAAAACGTAGTAAAGGGGGATAAGATTTATGGCGCAAGTAAGTATCAACTTTTTAGCGTTGATAGCAAAAATAACATTGAATATATTGGAAAGTCTAATGGGTTAAACGAAGTAGGTATTCAAACTATTAAATGGCACACTTTATCGCAGCAATTAATAGTTGCCTACAATAATAGCAGTATAGACATTATCCATGGAGACCAAGTTTTTGGAATAAATGATATTCAATTATCCAACTTGTATCCCAATAATAAAATAAATGATATTAGTGTATTAGATAAATGGGTATTGCTTGCTACTAATTTTGGGATTGTTATATTAGACGTAGAAAAAAAAGAAATCAAAGACACTTGGTTCCCGAACAATAATAGAAAAGCTGTTATCACTTATCAAACAGCAACGACTGCCGATAGTTTATATGTTGTAACCGAGGAAGGATTATTTAGTACATCCATTAAAAATAATTGGATTTTACCAAATCAGTGGATTCATTTAGCCGCCTTTAAAGCATTGGGTATAAAAGGGGTTGCAAATCAAAAAAATACTATTTACGCGTACTCCGATAATAGTATTTTTCAACTACCCAATACGCAACCCTATGCCATTTTTACGACAGCTAAAATTAAGCAAGTGATAGCCGATACGGCAAGCATTCTAGTAGCCTTACAGCATGGCAATAATAAAGGCTCCGTTGTAAACATAAATTACAATAAAACTATTACAACAATAGTAGATACTACGATACTAGTGCACCCGACAGCCCTATTGTTGGAGGATCAAGGTTATTGGATTGCTGATAGTGTAAAAGGGCTGCTCCATAAAACTACTTCTCTTAATTGGCTTCCACTTTCAGGACCAACACAATCAATAGAAACACGCAGTGCTATTAATGATAAAATATTAATTACACCGTTTGGGAATGATAAAATTGGATTTGCAACTTATACGGCTGCCGGATGGACCAATTATACCAATTTCAATACCACCGCCAACCTACCAATACTCAATGATGCTGTACTTGATTCTAAGGATGGCAGCGTTTGGTTCACTGCGGACAACAGTCTTGTTCATATAGATGTTGTTGCGCGTAAAATGGAGACAATTGTGCCAAGTATAGTAACTGGAAAACTAGTTGATGTCCAAATTGGAACAGATGGAAGTATTTGGACCTTAAAAGAGGGTCAGGGTATATTAGTAAGCAATAAAAATACTTGGAATTTAATAACCCCACCAAGTGATTATGAAAAACAAGGATTCCAAAGCTTTTTGCTTTCTTCTTATGGGCAAGCATGGATAATTGTACCTAATGCACAAGGATTATATGCTTATCAGTCTGCCCAAAACTATTCCACTGCAGCATGGAAAAAATTTACAACCGCAAGAGGTAACGGTAATTTACCTAGTAATACCATCACTTGTATAACGGAAGATAAAATTGGGAACATTTGGATTGGCACAGACAAAGGTGTTGGTATTATTAATTGTGGCGATTTAACAACAAATAGTTGCGATGCCTATACGCCTATTGTAACGAACAATGGTTTTGCGGGGACCTTGTTTCAAAATACTACTATCAACACAATAGCAATAGACGGTGCAAATAGGAAATGGGTTGGAACAAATAACGGCGCATGGTTACTAAGTTCGGATGGCACAACTATCATTGAGCACTTTATTGCTACTACAAGTCCTTTACCAACAGATACGATTACACAAATTTTAGTAGACCCAATAATGGGAGAAGTATTTTTTAATACACCACAAGGTATGGTAAGCTTTAGAGGTACGTCAACTGAAGCTGCTGCAACACAGGAATCAATACTTATTTATCCAAACCCGGTAGCTCCAGATTATTCAGGCCCAATTGCATTTAAAGGTTTGGTTGAAAATGCAATGGTAAAAATTACCGATTTAAGCGGAAGGCTAGTTTTCCAAACTAGGTCACTCGGCGGTCAAGCAATATGGAATGGTAGAAGCTATGAAGGTCAAAAAATTGCCACGGGAATTTATTTGGTATTTGTAAGAAGCGACGATGGCGAAGAGAAGAATGTAGGAAAGTTATTAATTACAAATGGCTTATAAAATATTTATTTTTCGGCAATTAAATCAAAATTTTTAAAAGGCTTGAACTTCCAAAGACCTTGCTGATCGCCCCTAATTACACGGTACAAAATTTGTCTAACTTTATTTGTTGGCGTTTTGATAGCAGTATCTGCCTCGTATACAGGGAATTTTCTAAATAAAATCCCTTCAACTAATTTATAATCATCCCCGCCACGATATCCTTTACTCATTTGCATATCGTTAGTAATATCAGGTAAAATAATGGGTTCGATTGTTTCATTATCTTTGGAAGCGATACTAAACAGATTGGTGTTACCCGACTTTTCAGTAACATAAACAACTAGGTCAGGAAAGCCATCGTTATTTAAATCCTCTATTTCAGAAGAAGCTACTTTTCCCTTTAAGTCGAGATTTATATCTCTTCCCTCAGATTTAAATCCTATTGGGCGAATACTAATTGCATTTTTATCGACAGACCTATTCATACAAAAAACCCTATAACCTACTTTGCCTATTTTTAAGGTACTATCGTATTTTAAAAACTTTTGTCCATTGGCTACAGTAGTTAAAATTAAGAATCCGAAGAATAAATATTTACTCATATTTTGATGCATTACATAGCAAAGTTAGCAGAATAGTTTTAATTTACCACTCAAATGAACTTAACATGGCTTTCACTATAGACATTAATGAGATCGATACTTTTAAAGGTATCCGCATAAAGGACAGCGAAACCCAATCCTATATAGAAATAATAACAAAAGGGGGGCTATTAAATGCCTGGGTGATAAAGGATTTGAACCAAAGCTTACACATTATAGCAAGTAATGATTTTAGCAACGGATGGAAAGATTTTGAAACAAATGGATTTAAAAGTAGCAAAATGAGCCCTTTTGCATGTAGGCTAAATAAGGGCAAATACAGCTATGGAAATAAAGAATATAACATTGATAAGTTTTACTTGGGCAAACATGCAATTCATGGTATTTTATATGACGCTCCCTTTTCAATTATATCAACCAGCGTAACCGAGGAAGCTGCAACAGTTTCGTTACAGTATCATTACAACGGAGAAGATGCTGGATTCCCCTTTAAGTACAGCATGGAAATAAAATGGGGACTTCAAAAAAACAACCTTGTTACTGTTCAAACAACTGTAACAAATAATTCAGCCCAAATAATTCCAATGACCGATGGTTGGCATCCCTACTTTATGTTAGGCACAAGCATAGATGATTGTGTACTAAGTTTTACCTGCGCTGGCCAATTAGAATACGATGCCGACTTGTTACCCACCCGAAAAATAGTGGCAGAAAACAGTTTTGAAAAAGGGAAATTACTAAACGGAATCGCATTAGACAATGGGTATCTAATGCAGGAAAAGGGAAACTATTGTACCGTTGAAAATGCAAAGTATAAACTACAAGTCACCCCAATTACTAACTATCCCTATTTACAATTGTATACCCCACCCGACAGAAAAAGTATTGCAATTGAAAATTTAAGTGGGGCACCAGATTGTTTCAATAATAAAATGGGGCTACAAGAATTGCAGCCCCAGAAAAAAATTATATTTGAAACTGCTTACCAGTTTATAAAGAAATAATTGCAGTAATGCTTATTTCCACATTTACGTTCCTAGGCAATGTTTTAACCGCAACAGTTTCTCTTGCAGGAAAATTACTTGTGAAATAGCTTCCGTAAACTTCATTCACTTGTGCAAATAATTGCATATCACTTAAAAAAATCGTTGTTTTTACAACATGCTCGAAGCTTAATTTAGCTTCATCCAAAATAGCTTTAATGTTTTCCATCACTTGCTTTGTTTCAGACAGTATATCCCCTAATACTAACTCATTTGTGACAGGGTCAAATGCTACCTGACCGCTAGCGAACATAAAGCCATTTGCAATAACCGCTTGACTATAAGGGCCAATAGGAGTAGGAACTTTAGACGTTTGAATGATGTGTTTTGACATATAATTTAATTAAGAATTGCAATTTCTTACTTTTCTATCAAATACCCTCTTATTTTTGCAAAACAATTAAAATATTTTGGCAACCTTACTTTTTATAGATACCGCTGGAGAAAAGGCATTAGTTGGCGTAAGCCAAAACAATGCACTATTGGCAATGGAAGAAAATAATACGCCCAATGCACATGCAAATTTTGTACAAATAGCCATTGAAACTGTATTGAAAAAAGCAGGCATTCCTATTCAAACATTAGATGCTATAGTGGTTACAATGGGCCCGGGTAGTTATACCGGCTTGCGCGTAGGGCTTGCAAGTGCTAAAGGAATTGCTTATGTTTTAAATAAGCCCCTCATAGGTTTATCAACTTTAGCACTACTTGCAAAAACAGCAATAGCAACAAAAATTTGCCAAGCGCAAAACGAGCAATTACAAATATTTTCAATGATTGATGCAAGGAGAATGGAAGTATTTGGAGCAGTTTATAATAAAGCATTAGAGTCTGTTAAACCTGAACAAGCGATTGTATTAGACACCCTTTATATGCAACAATTATTACTTAATGGCCCCCTGGCTTGTATAGGCTCGGGCGTTGATAAGACTGCAACCTTATTGGAACATCCCAACCTATTTTTTTTATCCGAAACTTATAGTTTACAAACTTGTATTGAGCTTGCTACTATTAAGTTTAATGCGAAGGCATTTGAGGACCTCGCCTACAGTAGTCCTGCCTACATAAAAGACTTTTATCAAAAACCTGCTAGCAAAGACTAAAAAAAATACCCCTGAATACTAAACAGGATAAAAATCTACCATTTGAAGGTTTCTAATTAAAATTTAACAGATGTACGTTTACGCTTTTGAATAATTTATATATAAAAAATAAATATATTTGGTATTTATGCATTAACTTCGTAGTCGATTATAATTCTTAACCCCCCCCCCAATATATAAATATTGTTATGAATCAATCATTACCACAGTTACAATTATCCAATGGGACAAACCCATTGAAGGTAGATTTGTTGCACAGTAAGAAAGCTGCGATGATCCTGAGAGCCTTAAACCACAAACTACGTCAACAAATAGTAAAGCTAATTGACGAACATCAAAAGATGACCGTTACAGAGATTTATGTAAAACTAAGATTAGAACAATCTGTTGCATCACAACACTTGGCTATTTTAAGAAGAGCTGGAATAGTTATTACAACTAGAGAAGGTAAGTTTATCTTTTACACTGTTGACTACAACAGACTAGCGCAAGTAAATCAATTTGTAGAACAATTAGTGGGATAGTATGTCTTTAACCTTAGCTCAATTCAAACAGCTTCAGGAAGATGAATCAATTTTTATAATTGATGCAAGACCAACTGAAGAATGGATAGATGGTCATATTCCAAACTCATTACATATCACTCCTGCCACTGCAAAATATGCAGTGGCTATGGAGTTAATTGATAAGGAAACACCTATTGTATTTATATTGCCAGATACGATGGGGCAGTCTGTTATGGCCTACTTTGAAAAAGCCGGCTTTACCAACATAAAGGGTTACTTACAAGGAGGCTACAAGACCTGGCAAGAAGCAACACTAAAAATTGATTTAGTAATTGAGGTAGAAGTAGACGAACTAGCCATGGATATACCTTTTGACGAATTTCTAATGGTGTTGGACGTGCGCGAAGAAGCAGCCTATAATAGAGGCCATATTAAAAACTCAATCTCCATTCCATTATTCGAATTCACTGATCCTGGAAGCATGTCCGAACTGGATGAACATTTTAATATATACATTGTAAGTGAAAATGGAGAAAGCAATACGATAGCAGCAAGTTTATTAAAAAAACAAGGCATTCATAATATTAGAATTGTGCATGGTGGCTGGGTTGCAGTGGAAACTTTAAAAGAGAAATTCACAATTACCAAAAATAAGGAAAAGCCAAGCGAAGATTCACTTCCATCATTAGATTTACTTTCAGATAACTAATGAAAATTAGTAGTCGCTTATTCCACTAATAGTTTTCCGTGCTTTATTGGATCAAAAGTATACCGCCATCTTCTATGACTCCATAAATAATTGGAAGGATTTATTTTTATTTTCTCTTCTAACGTTTTTACATATAATGCAGTTAATTGTCCGTCCTTAAAGTAATTGGGTGACGTGGTCATTAGTTCGTAATTAGTGTGGTAATACCCACGTTTAATCCTATAAAAGTGAACAAACACTTCTGCCGTATTATTTAACTTCGCCCCTTTCTCAGGACCTTTCACAAATGGTGTTGGCTGCCCAAAAAAAGGCACCCAATAGGCAGACAAAGGGTTACCTGCATTTTGATCAGCTGCCAATGCAAGCGCATAGGGCCCCTTTGAAGCATGGTCACGAAATTGATTCCTGAAGTTTGTTGCGGAAATCATTATACTACCGTAACGCTTGCGCATATTTAAAATTAACCTGTCAAAATATTTGTTACTAAGTGGCATATAAACTCCAATAAAAGGATACCTGCTATACTTGGCAATACCCCAATTTGCAAACTCCCAATTAAAAAAATGCCCTGCCATAATTTGTACGCTTTGGCCTGTTTTGTATAAATCATTTAAAACTTCTACATTAGAAGTATAGCGCATGTTAAATGTCTTATCCGAGATGGACAATAATTTAATAGTCTCTATAAAAGAGTCGGTCAATTGCTGGTAAAAATCATTGGCAATTTTTTTTCTTTCCTCACTTGTTTTATTGGGAAAGGCGATTTCTAAATTATGTTTAACCACTTCTACCCTGTATTTTAAAACACGTTGTAATAGGAAAGTTATCAAATCACTAATTATATACAAAACCCTCCATGGTAATAAGGATATAAGATAAAAGAAGGTATAAAAAATATAATACATGACTACGGTTTATATAAAATTTATTTAGGATCAACCCAAGCGTTGTTTTCTTTTAATAATTGCACTAGTTCATCAACAGCAATGGCACTGTCAATATTACGCTTCATCACTTCTTTGCCTTTATACAAAGTTATTTTACCAACGCCACTACCTACGTAGCCAAAATCAGCATCAGCCATTTCACCTGGGCCATTTACAATACAACCCATAATAGCAATTTTAAGTCCTTTTAAATGATTGGTTACTTTTCTGATTTTTGCAGTAGTTTCTTGAAGTTCAAATAAGGTCCTTCCGCAGCTCGGACAAGAAATATATTCTGTTTTAGAAATTCTAGTCCTAGTTGCTTGTAAAATACCAAAAGCAGTAGCATTTAAAAACTGCTCAATTGTAGTGTTGTTGACGTAATTCCTGCCAGATACTTTTCCCATTTCAATTGATGCATTTTCATATACAGCTTCAGCAAGCCCTAAGCAAATACCGTCTCCCATACCGTCTAAAAACAACGCACCCGTTTCGGTTGCAAAATGAATCAAATGCTCATCGGTTGTATCCCAAGCACTATCCGTAACAAATACAACCGGGGATTGAATTTGCAACTGCATTAATTGTATCATCCTTCTTCTAACTGCAGGCATGGCATGATTCAATTGGCTACTCAAACAAAATACAACCGTGGGGTCGCTTGCAATTGCAGTAAGCACATCTTCTGTTATACCAACCTTATCACTGTAACAGTCTAATTGTACAAAATTAATAGCAGTGCTTTTTTTATTCGTTGCAAGGTATTCGCTTACAGTAAATATCGGAACTTGCTTCTGCACCCCTTCAGCTGGTTCCCAAGCTTTTGCTTGCACTATTACTCGCAAAGTGCCAGGCAAGGCTATATTTAATTGCTGTGCCCCTACATATATATAATCAGCCGCTGCATCTGCAATAGCCCATTTATCAGTCTCTTTATTGTATTGGTATCCAATCGCGATTAAATCATCCGCAGTAATATTTTTTTTATGGCTAAAATCAGCCACTACTACTGGCACTTGATGTCCTCCAATATTCTCAACAGTATGGGTATTTCTTCTTTTATATTCAAATGGGCTATAAGGCAATTGATGTACTTGTGGAATAGTGGTTTGCTTAGCAACAACTAAATTATTATACCGTTTAACTAGGTCCTTGCAAACAGGGATTTCTAATTCAGGGTCCTCGGTTAAACTAACACGGATAGTATCTCCAATACCGTCCTCCAATAATGTACCAATGCCTATTGCACTTTTAATTCTTCCGTCTTCCCCATCACCAGCTTCGGTAACCCCTAAATGTAAAGGATAGCATTCCTTAAATTCATTGTGCATTTGTTGAAGCAATAATCGATAAGCTTGGACCATTACCTGAGGATTACTTGACTTCATACTTAAAATAATCTGATGGTAATCTAAGCTTCTTGCAATACGTAAAAATTCCATTGCGCTTTCTACCATACCATTTGCAGTGTCACCATACCTGCTCATGATTCTATCACTAAGTGACCCATGGTTAGTGCCAATGCGCATTGCAGTGCCATGTGTTTTACAAATAAGTACTAGCGGGGTAAACCTTTCTCTAATGCGTTCAATTTCTTCTAAATATTCAGCATCGGTATAATCAATTTGTTCAAACTTTTTTTTGTCAACATAGTTACCCGGATTCACCCTCACTTTCTCAACAATAGTCGCCGCAATTTCTGCAGCATTAGGCGTAAAGTGAATATCAGCGACTAGCGGCGTAGTGTACCCTTTCGCGCGAAGGGATGCTTTTATAAGTGCTAAATTATCTGCTTCTGTTTTACTTGGCGCAGTAATTCGAACTAGTTCCGCACCAGCTTCAATACATTTAATAACCTGGGCTACCGTAGCCTCTGTATCCATAGTATCCGTAGTGGTCATAGTTTGCACTCTTATAGGATGTCCTGCTCCTATAATTAACTGACCCACTTTTACTTCTCGGGTAATAAATCGCTCATAAGCTGTTATTGAATTACAATAGTATTGCATAATTATTTAGGCTAATTATTTAAAAGTAATAATCCTATCTCAATCCTTTCAGAAACCCTTGTTGTAATAAAATTTGTTTCAGCAACTGTACATTTTTTTTATCTAAAGAATCACTTTTTAAAGCATTCGTATTTAACACAAAAAAATAAGGGTGTTTATTTTCTTCAACATACCCAACCACCCAAGCAGCATTATTGGCATTTGTATCCGATGAAAGAATATAGCTTAACTTATAGTTTGCATTATCCTCCTTAACAATCATTTTTCGATAAAATGCTTGTGCATGTTTTTGAAAAGACAATTCATTAAAGTATAATTTTTTAATTAATCCTAATTGTTCATCTGGCGTAATAGTAAGTGAATTGTCCCTCCAGAATTTATCCAAATTAGCACTTACAATGCCACTGCCATAATGAATACTATCTATTGTTTTCAACAAGTCGGTTCTTCCTATTTTTTCTATTAGGGCCGTATAAAAAATAGTTGAATCAGGAGACACCCATTTATCTTGTTTATGGTTAATATATCCTTTATCTAATGCGATTAAGGTAGGCACTATAAAAAAAGTATTTAAAGGGGCATAGGAAGAATCTTTGTAACGCGAAAGGTTCGCAATGGTAAATTGTTCTGTACCGTTCTCCATTAATGCGAAAGTACCTTGCATTCCTGCGCTATCCATCATTTTTACAATATTGCTGTCAATTACAACATTATTTGGTGTGCAAGCAAAAAAGCCCAAACAACTAATAATTACTGCCGAAAAAGCATGTTTCATATAAACCATTTTTAAGTAAACAAAAGTACCAAGTATCCCTTAAATACGAACACCCTCTCGAAAATCGGGAGGGTGTTCGTTATATAAAATTTTCTACTATTCTATTCCTAATAACTCCACTTCAAAAATCAAAGTAGATCCAGGTCCAATCATTGGACCAGCTGAACGTTCGCCATAAGCTAATTCACTTGGGATAAACAATCTCCATTTAGCGCCCACGGTCATCAATTGAACTGCATCCTGCCATCCTTTAATAACTCCGTTTAATGGGAAAGTAATAGGCTCCCCTCTTTGCACAGAACTGTCAAATATACCACCGTCAATTAAAGTGCCATGGTAATGACATTTTACCTTACTTTTTAAAGTAGGATGTTCTGTACCCGTACCTTCTGTTAATACTAAATACTGCATACCATTTGTCATTTTAACAACACCTGGTTTTTTTGCATTTTCTTCTAAGAACGCCTTTCCAGTCGCTCTGTTCATTGTGATTTTTTCTTGACTCATTTTATCTTGGTAGTTTTTAATACATACATCAATTAAGCTATCAGGTATTTCTGTTTTAGAAGCCACACCTGCAGCCATTCCTTTTTTAAACATTTCAAAATTTACATCTTGTAAACCCTGCCCTTTTAAGCTTTGCGCAATTCTATACCCTAGTGCGTAAGAGGCACTGTCCTTTGTGTTTTTAAAGGAAAGAGAAGTGGAGGCTACCGGTTTAGTCGCTACTGATTTTTTTACTGGAGTAACCACCTTCGATACAATAGTAGTTTTAGTTTGGGCATTCAACGTGAAAAAACTAGCCAATGCCACAAATGAGAATATACTTTTTTTCATAAATTAAACTTGATACTTGTTTTAGCCTTTATAAGTAACCGTAAAAATACATTAGTTATTCAATAAATACTCAATTCTTTCGGTAACTTTTTCTGTGTTCATACTATCCGTAATCAATTTCATTTGTGCAGCTATTTCAGCGGTACATAAATTACCAATACTGCCTTCGTGCGTGTGCTTAATGGCTGTAGAATAGGTAAAATCACCCGCTTCAATGGCTAAACCCACTTTTTTATATGCATCTCTGAAAGGCATGCCTTCGTTTACTAATTTATTCACTTCTTCCACGCTAAATAAATATTGGTATTTAGGATCTTCGAGTAGGTCCTTTTTCACCTCCATGTTCTCAATCATTAAAGAAGCCATTGCAATACAATTCCTTAATTGTTCGAATGCAGGAAATAAATGTTCTTTCAATAATTGTAAATCACGATGGTAACCAGCAGGCAAATTCGTAGTCATCATCATTATCTCATTTGGCAATGCCTTTATGCGATTGCAATACGAACGGATAAGTTCAAAAACATCAGGATTTTTTTTATGCGGCATGATGCTAGAACCTGTAGTTAAAGATTCAGGGAAGCTAATAAATCCAAAATTTTGGTTCATAAATAAACAAGCATCCATACTTAACTTAGCTAAAGTATCAGCAATATTTGCCATAGCCATTGAAGTTACCCGTTCTGCTTTTCCCCTGCCCATTTGAGCGTATACTACATTAAAATTCAATGTGTCAAAACCTAATAATTCGGTAGTCCTTGTTCTGTTAATAGGAAAAGAAGAACCATACCCAGCAGCCGAACCCAAAGGATTTTTATTAACCACTTTATACGCAGCTTGCAACATGGTCATGTCGTCCACTAAGCTTTCAGCATAAGCCCCAAGCCATAGCCCAAAAGAAGAGGGCATGGCTAGCTGTAAATGCGTATAGCCAGGCAACAAATCGTCCTTATGGGCTTCGCTTTTCGTTTGTAATAAAGTAAAGAAGCCCTGAATGGCTTCACTTAAACTAATAATTTCAGCGCGCATAAATAACTTAATGTCCACCAAAACTTGGTCGTTTCTACTTCTCGCGCTGTGTATTTTTTTACCAATATCCCCCAGCTTTTCGGTCAATACTATTTCCACCTGAGAATGAATATCCTCTACCCCTGGGGCTAAAGTAAAATTGCCCGCTTGAATAGTT
>CAJATB010000152.1 GCA_903944755.1 uncultured Bacteroidota bacterium | reverse complement strand
GGAAGAAACCCTATTCCAAGTGTTTATGGACTGACTATTGGGGAATACGCATTAATGGCAAGAGGTGAGCATTGGATGAAAATGGATAGCGCTAAGGCAACACAAAATGCAAATTGGTCGCTTACTATTATTCGCAATAAAAATTACGACCATGCCTCCCTGTATACCTTGGATGTCGCCCCTTCCCCTAACCTGCCAAATATGAATTCAATATACTGGTATGCAACTACTTGTTTGATAGAAGGGACCGTAATGAGTGAAGGACGCGGCACTGCACATGCATTTGCCTATATTGGTCACCCAAGTATCCAGCATAAACAATTCAGCTTCACACCTGGCCCTAGAATGGGCGCAATGAATTCTAAATTATATGGACAAAAATGTTTCGGCTGGGACTTGACAAAAGTTGAGCCACCAAAAAATAAAATTGACCTTGCCTTAATAATTGAAATGTATAATAGCTTCCCTCAAAAAGATTCTTTCTTTTTACGTCCAAAAACGGAAGCACCTACTGCTTACTTCTTTAATAAACTTGCAGGTAACGCTACATTAATGGAGCAAATAAAGGCAGGTGTGTCAGAAGCCGATATTCGTAAAAGTTGGCAAGCAGGTTTAACCGAGTTTAAAGCAAAAAGAAAAAAATACTTACTGTATAAAGATTTTAAATAAATAAGCAAGACGCTTTTTATAAGCGACTTTTTAAAAGCATCAAAAAAGCCATCTATATTTAGATGGCTTTTTTGTAAGGTTGATAGCCCAACTATATTCAACTAACATTTTTCAATAATGCCCGCAATACCCTGCCCTCCTCCTACACAAGCAGTAACAATTCCGTATTTTTTATTAAGCCTTTCCATATCGTTTAAAATTTGTACCGTTAATTTCGAACCTGTACAACCCAATGGATGGCCTAATGCGATAGCGCCCCCATTAATATTTACCTTATTGGAATCAAGTCCTAATTCACGAATTACCGCTATGGATTGAGAAGCAAATGCTTCGTTTAATTCAAATAAATCAATTTGGTTTAATGTCATGTTTGCTTGTTTCAACACTTTTGGCACCGCAGCAATAGGGCCAATGCCCATCAACCTTGGTTCAACACCAGCCGAAGCGCAATTCACTAAACGTCCAATAGGCTTTAGCCCTAGTGCATTAATCATCCTTTCGCTCATTACCACTACAAAACTAGCACCGTCACTTGTTTGTGAGGAATTCCCCGCAGTAACTGAACCTTTGACTGCAAATGCAGGCTTCAGTTTCGCCAATGCTTCTATTGTTGTATCGGCACGAACCCCATCGTCCGTATCTACTATATAACTACGTGTAGCTTTTTTATTTTTTTCATTAATATATGTTTCAGTTACTTCAATGGGTAAAATTCCTTTTTTGAAAAATCCATTGTCAATTGCATTTTTTGCTTTTTGGTGAGAAGCCAATGCAAAAGCATCTTGATCAGCTCTTGAAACATTATATTCATTTGCCACACACTCGGCCGTCAAGCCCATTCCTAAATAGTAATCAGGTTCGTCCTTAACAATAGAATAAGCAGGTACTGTTTTCCATCCCACAGTCGGCACCATTGACATAGATTCGGTTCCACCAGCAATAATACATTCTGCCATTCCTGTCCTAATTTTTGCTGTTGCCATAGCAATACTTTCTAGTCCGCTTGCACAATACCTGTTAATAGTAATTCCAGGCACTTCAATGCCTAAGGCCTTGGCAGCAATAATTCTTCCAAACTGCAAGCCTTGTTCTGCTTCTGGCACCGCATTACCTACAATTACGTCGTCAATTAATTTATGGTCTAAAGCAGGCATTGTTTGCATTAATCCCTTAATTACTTCTATGGCTAACTCGTCCGAGCGCATAAACCTGAATCCCCCTTTTTTACTTTTCGTAACTGCAGTCCTAAAACCTGCTACTATATAAGCTTCTTGCATACATTATAATTTTAAATTCAGCCTAAATTCAACCTAAATGTAGTCATTTTTATAAAAAGTTGTTTATGCAACTAAATATTTCATTGTAATTTTACAATATGTTGTACCCAATCATCCGAAATACCCTTTTTCTGCTCGAACCAGAAACCGCCCATAAAGTATCTATGAAAGGTTTGCATTTTGCAGCAAGTATCCCTTTTATACGAAAAGCATTGGCTAAAGAATTCCAATATAATGACCCCATAATTGCAAAAGATTTATTCGGGCTGCATTTTCCCAACCCTGTAGGGCTTGGGGCTGGCTTTGACAAAAATGCCGAACATTTAGATGCATTAGAAATGTTAGGTTTTGGATTTGTAGAAATTGGAACAGTTACACCAAAAGCACAGGCAGGTAATCCGCAACCAAGGTTGTTTAGAATACCCGACCAAAAAGCGCTAATTAATAGGATGGGTTTTAACAATGATGGCGTTGAGGCCATTGCCACAAGGTTGAAAAAAAGAAAAGAAACCACCGATTCAAATTTAATTATTGGCGGTAATATTGGCAAAAATAAAGTTACAGAAAATACGGATGCCTGGAAAGATTATTGCACCAATTTTAAAGGGCTTGAAGAAGTGGTAGATTATTTTGTAGTGAATGTAAGTTCGCCCAACACACCGGGATTGCGTGAGTTACAAGAAAAAGAAGCCCTTAGAAAAATATTTACAGAACTGCAATTAATTAATAAAAACAACAAGCCCATACTTTTAAAAATTGCTCCCGATTTGGAAACTGCTGCTTTAGATGACATCATTTCTCTAACACAAGAAGTTAAAATTGATGGACTTGTGTCGAGCAATACTACTATTGATAGGAGTTTGCTGCATCCCGCTAATTTTAATAAAGCTGCAATCATTGGCGCAGGTGGACTTAGTGGACAATTGCTATTAAACAAGTCAACCGCTATTTTAAACTATTTACATAAAAACTTATCGCTACCTATTATTGCAAGTGGGGGTATTTTTACTGGCGATGACGCGCAAACTAAAATAGATGCCGGGGCAAGCTTAGTGCAAATCTGGACTGGCTTTATTTATGAAGGGCCCTATATTGTAAAAAATATTTGTAAAACCTTAGCTACAAACTTAAGAAAATAAATTACTACAAAGCAACCCTAAAGCTTCCAAAAATACCAAATGAAGAAGGCGTTGAAGTAATTAATTGGTCATTTTTTAACCTCCAAACAAAGTCAACCCTAAAGAATCGAGCAATATTCTCGATGCCTGTTCCCAATTCATAATAAGGCTTCGATTGAAAAGAATTGAAAGGGTGGTTCCCTATAAAGTTAAGTTGTTTGTTTTCGGCTGAAAGTTCCCCTACCACTGCTTTTGCACTCCAAAACTGCCTCCATTTAGTTTTCTTAATTAATGGAATGTACTTAAGAATCCCCTTCCCTATTTTATGTTCAATATTCATACCTACGAAAGCGTCGCTGATAAATTCATACCGACGCATCATATTAAATGCATATTTATTGTAATAATTCATTTCGTTACCCGGCATTATGTCTAAAAAAGAATAAGCAGTAGTACCCCAGGTTTTACCTCCATAAATTGCATAAACAATATTTCCAAAAGGCGTAATGGGCAATTCGTCATTAATGCTGAAATTGAATTTCTTATACTCATTACCCGATTTTAAAACCTTTTTAAAACTCTGCGTGTACTTAATATCAATTACTGGAAACAAACTACCAAACCCAAACCGAGTAAAGTTACTTTCAAAGAAACGTTCTTGGTAAGCAAAGCGAAGTTCAAATCCCGCCTCAAAAGAACGCATTAAATTTTCAGTTGGGTTCGCCCCTACTATTAATGGCAAGTTTAATAATGGATTGTATTGTTTGTCGGCAACAGACCATGTAAATTGAAAACCTTTATTGTTTTCATGAAAAACTTTAAATTGAGATTGTGTTAATGCTTGAAATTTAAAAGGAATATTATTTCTTCTCAATAAGGTTCCGAATAAATTATCGTTACTAATTTGATCAAAGTATTCTTGCCCAAATTCTAAATCCGACTTATGTTCTGCTTGAACATACACCAAAGGACTTTTATTAAACCTATAAGTAAGTCCTAACTTACCCTTCAGTCTTTCATCACGCGAACCATAGGCAGCGTACCCGTAAATATTCCAGTTTTGGCTAAATCCCAAGTTTGTTGCAGCATCTAGCCTAACCCTTACCCCTTCCCAATTGTTTGCACTTAAAACATTAAACCAAGGACCTAAGGTATAATTGCCTACTTCTTTTATTCCTTTTACTAAAAACTCACCAGCATTTTTATAAAATTGAAAAGTTTTGTTTTTATTTAAAGTATCAAGCACCATGTATACCGCTTTCTCGGTTTTAGACAAAGGTTCGTGCCTCAGTGTCTGCCATTCAATTTCGTTTTCGGTATTACTTTTAGCCAATAATTCAACCTCAGGTGATTTTTTAATTTTAGCTAAACGCTCCGACACGTCATTATTGTTTATTACCACGTTTTTGTAAGTGGTAGTTTTTCTTCCCTTTATACCAATCATGCCTTTCCTTGGCGAAAAATCACCCACAAAGCGATCCTTTGACAAAAACCAAGTAGAATCATTAATGAGTTTAAACTCTTGAATCATGGTTAATGATTCTAAAAAGTTAATATCCGCAAAAGTGGAAGGGCGTAACGTTATTTTTTGAATGGCAAAGCTCGTGTCGTGTATCCAACAGTCTCCTTCAAAAGTAAGTTCATTAATCCCTTTGGGTTTGAAAAAGAAATGCACCAAACGCTTGCCATTCAAATAAGCGGTGTCGGCTAATTTGAAAGTATAATAGGCGTCAGCATTGGTATTAAAGGGACCTATAAAGGTTTTATTTAAAACTGGAATGACATTTTTATACACGTTTATATTCTGGTAGGTACCCCCTAATTCTTTAATAATAGACTCGTTTTCAATCCCATTGGTTCTCGTCTTCTTAATAACTTCCAATGTTTTTCTTGGCACATTTTGATAATAATAATCCGAAACAGTTTCTGTTAAATACACAGGCAAAAATGCCTGATGCGTTTCGGAAGTGTCAATATAATCAAAAATGAATTCTAGTGGCTTAATGAGCGAATTCTTGGATAGCTTATCCTTATCTACATTATTCAAATCAACTTCTAATTTATTATACAATTCGTAGCTATAGTTTACCAACTCTGCAGGATTGTTTTTTGGTTTATTAGACATAATTTTTCTCCAAAACCACAATGACCTATTGTACTTTGATTTTACCACTGCCTCTTGCTTCGATGCTTCGACAAATAAATGAATAATACCTAGGTCCTCCTTATTAATTTTTGCTAGTGGGATGTACAAAGTTGTATAGCCAACACTTTGTATTTTTAATGTATCATTTACCCCAAAAACAGATTTCAATAATATAAAATTACCTACAGAATCGGTAATCACCCCTGTCTTGTCTTTTACATAAGACACAGCAACAAAAGGCAATGGCTCCTCACTTTGATGGTCAGCTACTTTACCTTTATAATTATATTGTTGAGCAGAAACGGTTTTCGAGTTTGCAATAAAAAATAACAAAAAAACACAAGCTAATGCACAAGTTTTCAATTTCATTTCGCGAAGATAACACATAATTATTTTTTTAATGTGCTTTAAGTCACCATTCATCATTTTGATTGTAACTTTGTTGAAATTTATTAACCTATGTTAACTATCCACTCTTTTTGCTTTAATGCATTTCAGGAAAATACTTATGTATTATTCAATGAACAAAAAGAGGCAATTATTGTTGACCCCGGTTGCTATCTTAAGCAGGAACAAGAAACCTTAAGTAATTTTATAAAAGACAATGGACTGACACCAAGAGTATTATTAAATACGCATTGTCATTTGGACCATGTGTTTGGAAACAATTATGTGTGTGAATTGTATGGACTAACTGCATTGATACACCCAAATGAACAAATTATTTTAGACCACTTACCCGAGGCAGCTGCAAGGTGGGGCGTAGCAACTGATGCCTTCCGTGG
>CAJATB010000151.1 GCA_903944755.1 uncultured Bacteroidota bacterium | reverse complement strand
GCGCAAGCTGGTATACCGAAAAAAACCAGGCAAGTACTTGGAACTATCAAACCGTACACGCTATTGGCAGTATACATTTCAAGGATGAAGCACATTTAATAGCATTGCTTGATAGGTTAACAAAAAAATTTGAAAAAGATCCTGAATCGCCAACTCAATTAAAAAATTTAAGTGCAGACTATTTGGAGCAAAATTGCAAAGCTATAGTTTCTTTTGAAATTGTTGTTACCGATTTGCAGCATGTATTTAAGCTTAGTCAAAACAGAGATGCGGATTCACATAAAAATATCCAGAATGAATTAAGCAATGGCGATGCCGCTTGTAAACATATGGCTGCTGCAATGAAACGTTAATTTATTATCAGTACTTTCTAAAATTTAATAAACATGTTGGCTGTAAAGAATATAATTTTTGACCTAGGTAATGTTTTGTATGATATTGATTTTACAAAAATGTATAAGGAGTTTAAAAAATTAGGAGTACCCGACTTTGAAAGCCATTACACGTTAAACAAGTCCGATGAATTATTTTTTAATTTGGAGAAAGGGTTTATAAATGAACATGAATTTTGTGAGGGCTTTAGAAAACTTATGCATTTGCCTATTGAGGATGCAAAAATTATTGCAGCATGGAATTCCTTGTTAATTGGTTTTAGAAAACAAAGTATTGATTGGGTAAAAGCGAATAATGCAAAATATCCGATGTACTTATATTCAAACACCAACAAAATTCATTGCGACTATTTTATGGATCAGTTCCAGCGAGAGGTAGACACGGTGTCCTTTAATACGCTCTTCAAAAAGCCCTATTATTCTCATGAAATGGGTCAGCGCAAACCCGATCCAGCTTCCTTTATTTATATTCTTGAAAAAGAGGGCTTGGTGGCGGCAGAAACCTTATTTGTGGATGACAATGAGCCAAATATCATCGCTGCCACATCGGTAGGTTTGCAAGTATTACACCTTACCGAAGGAATGAGTATTGAAAAAGATATACTTGCTTACTTATAATTAGATCAACTATTTTTTCTTAACTTCCTCAAAATCAATGTATTCTACTTCCACAGGGGTCGTATTTTGTTTTACAGTTTGTGCACTTGCCTGCTGTTGAGTAGTATTGGTTGACCTTCGGGCGGCTTCGGCAGCCTTGGCTGCCTCCTGCATTTGCTCCATATTCTGTCTCACTGTTCTCACCCCTTTACGCACAGGTACTACCACTTCAAATATGATTTTATACAAGAAATAGATCAACAAGCCGTACAATAATAACTTCGTCATAGCACAAAAATAAGGTTCCTGTCAATATTATTGGGTGATTTCGTACTGTTTTATTACCTTTACTCAAGTATTAACATACTACTGAAGGGAACGGGGTCGTTCCCTTCTTCTTTTTTACATATGGAAGTAAACGAATTAAAGGATAAGGTACACGCTATATTAGAGCCTCTTTTGTTAGAGGATCCAAGCTATTTTTTGGTTCACATTAAAGTAAAGCCAGGTCATATCATCAGGGTTTATATTGACGGAGACCAGGGATTACCAATTAAACAATGTACTTCTTTCAACAGAAGATTATATAAAGCCATAGAAGAAGCCGCGTGGTTTCCTGAAGGTGATTTTGCATTAGAGGTTTCATCACCTGGTGTGGACGAGCCATTGTTATTAAATAGGCAGTATGTAAAAAATATCGGACGCAAAGTAGAAGTTACTTTAGCCGACGACACAATAAAAGAGGGAACATTATTAACGGTGACAGACGTTGAAATACAAATAGAGTGGACAGAAGGGAAGGGTAAAAAAGCAACCCAGCACCAATTGCTAATTCCATTCTCGAGTATTAAATCAACCATAGTTCAAATTCAATTTTAACAAATCATCAAGCGAGGAGCTTGAAAAAAAATTATGTTATGGCAAGTATAAATTTGATTGAGGCGTTTCAGGAGTTTAAAGACGCAGAAAGTATTGACCGTCCCACGATGATGAAAGTGGTAGAAGATGTATTCAAAACCTTATTGAGAAAAAAATATGGTAGCGATGAAAACTTTGACGTAATTGTTAACGCAGAAAAAGGTGACCTTGAAATAATTCGTCGTCGTGAAATCAGACCCGATGATGATGTGGACAATCCTTTAGAAGAAGTCGCGTATTCAGAAGCTATAAAAATAGAACCCGATTTCGAAATTGGGGAGGAATTACTAGAGGAAGTAAATATTTATGATTTTGGTAGAAGGGCCATCCTTGCTGCAAAGCAGACCTTGGCTTCTCGTATCAATGACTTAAAGAAAACTGCGTTAGTTAAAAAATATTCTGATAGAATTGGAGAAATTATTAATGCTGAAATTTATCAGGTTTGGAAAAAAGAAGTGTTATTGTTGGATGAAGAAGGCAATGAATTAATTCTTCCTAAGACAGAGCAAATCCCTCAAGATTTCTTTAAAAAAGGAGAAAATATCAGGGCCGTAATTGCTAGAGTGGATATGAAAAATAATTCACCTGTAATTATTTTATCAAGAACGAATCCTTTATTCCTTGCTAAATTATTAGAAATAGAAGTTCCGGAAATTTTTGATGGTTTAATTACCATTAAGAAAATTGTACGTGAGCCAGGTGAGCGCGCAAAAGTGGCGGTTGAATCATTTGATGATCGTATTGATCCAGTAGGTGCTTGTGTGGGCATGAAGGGAAGTCGTATTCATGGCATTGTAAGAGAATTGAAAAATGAAAATATTGACGTAATTAATTTTACTACAAATACGCAATTGTTAATTCAACGTTCATTAACGCCTGCTAAAATTAGCTACATGAATATTGATGACGACCGTAAACGTGCAGAGGTTTATTTGCCAGCTGATCAAGTTTCTTTAGCAATTGGTAGAAGAGGGGTTAATATTAAGTTAGCAACCGAACTTACTGGTTATGAATTAGACGTTTACCGCGAAGACGAAGAAATTATCGAAGAATTTGATATCGATTTAGATGAATTTAGCGATGAGATCGAAACTTGGATTATTGATGAATTTAAGCGTGTTGGTTGTGATACGGCAAGAAGCGTATTAAAGCTAAATGCAGACGAATTAGAAAGAAGAACGGATTTAGAGACAGAAACGATCACAGAAGTGCGTCGTGTGTTACAAGAAGAGATTGATAAAGGTGAATAACCTTGTTTTTGAAGTATATTTGTATTAGGTGACTCGTCCCGAAAAATCAGGCACTGATTTATCGGGACAAAAAACAACAGAATGTCAGAATTGAAACTACCAAGATTGTTAGCAGCTGCTAAAGAATTCAACGTCGGTCAAGATACCATCGTTGATTTCTTAGTAAAGAAAGGTTTTCCTAAAGATGACCTTAAGCCAACAGCTAAATTAACCGAGGATCAGTATTATTCTTTGCAAGCCGAATTCCAAAGCGATAAGGTTGCAAGAGATAAAGCAGACCATGTGGAACTGCCAAAGAATGCGGTTAGTGATAAAGTAAAAAAGCCAGAACCTGCGAAAGCGGTTGATGCTGTAGAAAAAGTGGCTGAATCAAAGCCAGAAGTACCAAGACCGACTGAAGCTAGTACTAAAGTAAAGGCAGATGATGTTTTCTCTGGGCCTAAAAAAGTGGTTGCGCCTAAAGTGGAAGCTCCGGCACCTGAAGTGCCTAAGGCAATTAAGACCGAAGCTGCAGAGGTGGAGGCGCCTAAAGTTATCAATAAGATAGATCTTTCCTTAATAGATTCTTCAACCCGACCTAAAAAATCAGCTAAGAAGGAGGAGGAAGCACCAGCTCCTGCTGCTAAAGCTGTTTCAGCAAAAGCGCCTGCAAAAAAAACAGCAGCTTCTGCTAAAAAAGAAGATGCTGCTATAGCTCCGAAAGCAGTTCCGACGGATCATTCTATTCAACCGGAAAATGTACATGGCAAAATTGAAAATATTCAAGCAACTAAGTTAGAAGGACCTAAAATTATGGGTAAAATTGTTTTACCTGTTAATAGCGACACACGTCCAAAACCATTAAGCCAAGAAGAAAAGCGTACACGTAAGCGTATTCCAGTACAAGGAAACCGTCCACAAGGTGGTGGTCCAGGTGGTGCCGCACCACAGGGTGGCCAAGGTGGTGGTTACCAAGGAAATCGCCCTCAAGGTGGCCAAGGTGGCGGAGGTTACCAAGGAAATCGCCCACAAGGTGGTGGCTACCAAGGAAACCGTCCACAAGGTGGCGGTGGCGCAGCACGTCCAGGTCAAGGAGGTCGTGGACCAAATAGGTTCGGTCCTGTTACTGCTGAACAAAAAGAAATCGATCAAAAAGCAATTCAAGATAAGATTAAGGAAACACAGGCTAAATTATCTGGCCAAGGTGGTAGAGGAAAGAGCATGAAGTCGAAATATCGTCGTGCCAGAAGAGAAGAAGCTGCTGAAAATGAATTGAATCAAGTAAGAGATACCAAATTACAGGTAACAGAATTTGTTACAGTAAGTGAAATAGCTAGTTTGATGGATGTAAGTTTTGCTGATATCATTAGCAAGTGTATGAATTTAGGCATCATGGTTTCAATTAACCAACGTTTAGACGCAGAGGTTATTGAATTAGTGGCAAGTGAGTTTGGTTTTGAAGTAGAATTCGTTGGACTAGAAGAAGCGCAAGAATTAGATGTTGAAGAAGAAGCAGAAGATGCCGCGAATTTAGTAGAGCGTCCTCCGATTGTTACTATTATGGGTCACGTCGATCATGGTAAAACATCTTTGCTAGATTATATCCGTAATGCGAATGTAGTTGCTGGCGAGGCTGGTGGTATCACGCAACATATTGGAGCTTACGAGGTAACATTGCCTAATGGGAAAGCAATTACGTTTTTGGATACACCAGGTCACGAAGCCTTTACAGCAATGCGTGCGCGTGGTGCTAAAATAACAGATATTGCAATTATTGTTGTAGCAGCCGATGATGCGGTGATGCCTCAAACAAGAGAAGCAATTAGTCACTCACAAGCAGCGAATGTACCAATGATTTTTGCTGTGAACAAGATTGATAAAGACGGTGCACAGCCACAAAAAATTTATGAGCAATTATCGCAAATGAATATTTTAGTAGAAGCTTGGGGTGGTAAATTCCAAAACCAAGAATTGTCTGCTAAGCAAGGTTTGAATGTAGACGCTTTACTAGAAAAAGTATTATTAGAGTCTGAATTATTAGACCTTAAAGCGAATCCAAATAGAGAAGCTACTGGTAGTGTAATTGAAGCGTCTTTAGATAAAGGTCGTGGATATGTAGCAACTATTTTAGTACAAAACGGAACATTACGTCAGGGAGATTTAATTTTATCAGGCCAACATTATGGTCGTGTAAAAGCCATGTTCAATGAACGTAATCAACGTATTGAAGTTGCGCCTCCTTCAACTCCTGTAGTAATATTAGGTTTAAATGGAGCACCGCAAGCAGGGGAGAAGTTTAAAGTATTTGATGACGAAGCAGAAGCAAAAGAATTAGCTACTAAGCGTGCTCAATTATTAAGAGAGCAAGGCTTAAGAACTAGAAAGCATATTACGTTGGATGAAATTGGTCGTCGTTTAGCTTTAGGAAATTTCAAGGAATTAAACATTATCATTAAAGGTGACGTGGATGGTTCTGTGGAGGCCTTAAGTGATTCATTGCAAAAATTGTCTACTGAAGAAATTGCTATTAGGGTAATTCTAAAAGGAGTAGGTCAAATTTCTGAATCAGATGTGTTACTTTCTGCAGCATCCGATGCTATCATTATTGGATTTAACGTTCGACCTTCTATGCAAGCGAATAAATTAGCTGAAACGGAAGGTGTGGAAATTAAATTATACTCTATTATCTACAATGCAATTGATGAAATCAAGAGCGCGATGGAAGGTATGTTGGAGCCGAAAATACAAGAGAAGATTGTTGCGAATGTGGAAGTTAGAGAAGTGTACAAATTTGACAAAGCAACCGTTGCAGGATGTTTCGTGTTAGATGGTAAATTAAGCCGTAATAGTAAAATTCGTATTATACGTGATGGTATTGTTGAATTCCCAAGAGGAGAAGGCCAAGCTGCTGAATTAGGAAGTTTGAAACGTTTCAAAGACGATGTGAAAGATGTTGTTTCTAATATGGAGTGTGGTTTGACAATCAAAAATTTCAGCGACCTGAAACCAGGGGATATAGTAGAAGCCTTCGAAGAAGAGGAAGTAAAACGTACTTTATAAAAAAATTAAGATTTGATAGTTGGGATAATCGCCCAGCTATCGGATCTTTAAACATTAATAAAAGTTTGATGAAAATAGTTAGCATTGTTTTTTCTTTGGTATTCTTGTCTATTTCATTTTGTGCGGAAGCGCAAGTGAAAAAAGTACTTGCCGATAAAATCGTTGCCACAGTTGGCGATAAATTTATTTTAAGATCCGATATTGATAATGCTATTATAGATTACAAAAGACAAAGTCAGGATCAAGAAGGCGTAATTACTCCAACTTTTTGTCAAGTATTAGAAGGGCAGCTAATTCGTAAAGCCCTGGTATTACAAGCTGAAAAAGATTCCCTTAACGTTACCGAAGACGAAATACAAAACGAGATTGATAGGAAAATAAGACTTTTCCTTAATCAGTTTGGCAGTAAAGAAGTTTTAGAAGAAGTGGCAGGCAGGACTATTTTTCAATTAAAAGAAGACTTTAGGATCATAATTAAAGAACAACAATTATCTGAGCAAATGCAACAGAAAATTGTGGAGAAAGTAAAAATCACACCTTTTGAAGTGAGGGCGTTTTATAATAAAATCCCAGTGGATAGTTTGCCATTATACGAAAGTGAAGTGCAAATAATGGAATTAGTTATGCATCCAAAAGCAAACAGAGATGTAGAAGAATATGTTATCAAGCAATTGTTTGATTACAGACGTGAAATTGAAGCGGGCATAAATAAATTTGACCAATTAGTTAAGTTATATTCAGAAGATCCTAGTTCTAAAGAAAACTTAGGTCAATTCAATATTAATAGAAATGAAAAGAATTTTGATCCTGCATTTATGGCAGGCTCCTTCCGCTTAAAAGAAGGCCAAATTTCTGCGCCGGTAAAATCTAAATTTGGATACCATTTGATTCAATTAATCTCAAGGTCTGGAGACGACGCAGTAGTAAAGCACATCTTGCGCATTCCTCCAATTGGAGCCGATGAGATCAATGAAACTAAAACCTTCTTAGATAGTGTAAGGACTGCAATTGTTGCGGGTAAAACTACTTTCGGGGAAGCAGTAAATAAACATAGCGATGACGATCAAAGCAAATTTAGCGGTGGCGCGATTGCTGGTCGTGACGGGTCCACTTATGTTAATTATGACCAATTGGATAAAGACATGGTGATAGTAGTTAAAGGTATGAAACCAGGTCAAGTATCAGCCCCTCAAGTATATACAGACGACCGTGGTAGAAAAGCGGTAAGGTTAATTTATTTCAAGGAAAGAACCGAACCCCATAAAGAAAACCTAAAAGAAGATTACAATCGTGTTGCTCAACGTGCATTGGAAGAAAAAAAGGTGAAGGCCTTAGAAGCATGGTTCAAAGAGCGCATACCTAATTATTATATATATATTGACGAGTCTTATGGTACCTGTACCGAATTAAAAGACTGGATTAAAGTGGCAAACGCTATTGTTAAAGAAAAAACTTACTAGTCTAGTAAAATATTAATCTAGTACAACAGGGAATTTTTAAGGAAGTATCGTAATTTTGGGCCTCCTTAAACTTCATCATGAGCGACGAAATCAAACACGAGTGTGGGCTAGCTTACATTCGACTAAGAAAACCCCTATCATACTATCTTCAAAAAAGAGGCACGGTTACATACGGATTAAATAAGTTGTATTTACTCATGGAAAAGCAGCATAACCGAGGCCAAGACGGAGCCGGTATTGCAACAGTTAAATTAAATATAGAACCAGGCAATCCATTCCTTTACCGTTTAAGAAGTAACGCACAGCAGCCTATTGCTGACTTGTTTTATAAAATTGGCCTTGAAATACAAGAGCTAGAAAAATTCCAGCCAGATATTGCAAAACATCCAGGACTTATGAAGGGGCATTTGCCTTTTATGGGAGAAATTTTACTGGGTCATTTAAGGTATGGTACACAAGGGAAAAACAATGTTGAATTTTGCCATCCCTTTATTAAAAGAAATTTAGAACCCGCTAAGAATATCGCGTTGGCTGGTAATTTCAATTTAGTTAATACCGACGAACTGTTTCAAAAAATTGGATTAGCGCCTGGCGTTTTTGAAAAACAAAGCGACTTAGCTGCCATGATGGAAGTCATTCATCACTTTTTAGATAAAGAAGAAGCAATCAATCCCAATAATCCAAACATTGTCACTGTATTAAAAAAAGCAGCACAATTATTTGATGGAGGCTTTACAATAGGAGGCTTATTAGGAAATGGAGACAGCTTTATAATGCGTGATGCGCATGGTATTCGTCCTGCCTATTATTATATTGACGAGGAGGTTATTGTTGCTGCTAGTGAAAGAGCGGCCATTAGAACAGCATTTAATGTTGCCGAAAATGAAGTAGTAGAATTAATGCCAGGCTGCGCCTTAATAGTGGACGACAAAGGAAAGTACACCATCGAACAAATTTTAGAACCTGGGGAAAGAAGAGCATGCTCGTTTGAACGTATTTATTTTTCAAGAGGCAGCGATGAAAAAATTTACAGAGAAAGAATTGCATTAGGAAACCATTTAAGTAAAAGAGTACTAGACAGGATAGAAAAGGATTTAAAAAATACTATTTTTTCCTATATTCCTAATACGGCCGAAGTTGCATTTTATGGTTTAGTGAAAGGGATGGAACAATATTTGAATAAAATTAAAGTAGAACGTATTTTAAGTTGGGGTAATCAAGTAGATGCCGACAAGTTGGAAGAAATGGTTAATCGAAAAATTCGTCAAGAAAAAATTGCTATAAAGGATGTTAAACTAAGGACTTTTATTACGGACGACGCCAACAGAAATGAAATGGTGCAGCACGTTTATGATATTACCTATGGGACAGTGATAGCGAACCAGGATACCCTAGTTGTTATTGACGATAGTATTGTTAGAGGTACCACTTTAAGAGAGAGTATCATAAGAATGTTGTCTCGCTTATCTCCTAAGAAAATTATAGTTGTTTCCTCGGCTCCACAAATAAGGTATCCTGACTGCTATGGTATTGACATGAGTAAGATGGGCGATTTTATTGCCTTCAGAGCTGTTATTGCTTTGCTAACTGAAAAGGGAATGGCTAATATTATTGACGAAGTATATAATAAAATTAAAGCACTGGAAGTGAGCGGAGAATTGCATACTGAAAATGTTGTGAGGCAATTATACAAACCATTTACTCCTGAAGATATTTCCGATAAAATTGCACAATTAATTACACCAGAGGATATCACTATTCCTGTAGAAGTAATTTATCAGACTATTGAAGATTTGCATTTATGTTGCCCTACTAATACAGGCGACTGGTATTTCACTGGTAATTATCCGACACCTGGAGGTAACAAAGTTTGTAATAAAGCTTTTGTAAACTATGTAGAAGGGAAAAATGTAAGAGGGTATTAGTCGAAACTTATACGCGGTAACATATCGCATTTATATTCATACCGGCTCCTACTGATGCAAAAACAATTACATCTCCTTTTTGTAATTCATGGTCCTTGTATTTTCCTCTCTTAACCATGTCATATAAAGTTGGAATGGTCGCAACAGAACTATTACCTAATTCATGTATACTCATTGGCATAATATTACTAGGGACTTCCCTAATGCCATATAGTTTGAATAATGCTTTGATAAAACCTGCGTCCATTTTTTCATTTGCCTGGTGCAAGAAAAATTGTTTTACATCAAGTATAGCTACACCAGCTTTTTCGATACATTCTTTCATTGCCAAGGGGACATTTTTTATGGCATACTCGTAAACCTTTCTACCCTTCATTTTAATATACTTTGTGTCTTCGGCTGCTGCTGGGTCATTTGATTTTCCTAAGTATAAAAAATAAGCTTCATCAATACAATGGCTTTGAACACTAGCTGCTAAAATACCACTGTTGCTATCACTTGAATTTTCTACTATACATGCCCCTGCGCCGTCACTAAAAATCATACTATCTCTATCATGCGCATCTACCACACGGCTTAATGTTTCCGCACCTATCACTAAACACCTTTTTGCTAATCCCGATTTAATAAAAGAATCCGCTTGTATAACTCCCTGAATCCAGCCTGGGCAGCCAAATAAAACATCATAAGCAACGCAGTTTGGGTTATGTATACCTAGTTTATGTTTTACTCTTGAGGCAATGGAAGGAATGGTATCTGTCTGTATACTTCCAGCAACAACTTCTCCAAAATTATGGGCTACAATAATTTGGTCTATTGTTTCTGGATCAATACCTGCATTTTCAATGGCTAAAGCTGCAGCCTTGGTTGCCATATCGGACGTGTTCAAATTATCTTCAACATATCTTCTTTCTTCAATACCGGTAATGTCTTTAAACTTTGCAACAATTTCTTCGTTAGGGGTATTAATTATTTCACCATGTTCGTCATAAAAGGTATTGTCTATGAAAGACTGATTTGTTTTTACAATGCTTGGGATATAACTACCTGTACCGCTTATTATTGTTGCCATGGGGAAATGTTAAAAATTGAAAGCAAATGTTGTATTCTAAGTTAAGAGTTTTATACTAAAATTATATGTATTTGTCCCCTTTATTCCTTTTCACTTCTGCAACGTATTCCTTAATAGACTGTTCCTTTTCCTTACTGCAAATTAATAAAACATCCTTGGTGTCTACTACTATGAAATCATCAAGTCCCTGCACAACCACTAATTTCTCCTTTGGAGCATTAATCATACATTTTGTAGCATCTATTATAATTACGTTGTCAGATGCAACCGCATTGCTGAAATAATCTTTTTCCATATTATCATAAGCGCTATTCCAAGTACCTAAATCACTCCATCCAAAGGAAGCCGGCAATACGTATACATTGTCTGCTTTTTCCATTATCGCGATATCGATGGAAATATTAGTGCATTGTGGGTAAATGCGCTGGATGGCTTGTTGCTCGTTGTCGGTATTAAAATGTTCTTTTTCACTATCAAATAGTTCAAACATTTCAGGCTGATGCTTTTCAAAAGCAGTTAAAATAGTCTTTACCTTCCAAGCAAAAATACCGGCGTTCCATAAAAAATCCCCACTCGCTAAAAAGGATTGTGCAATTTCTAAACTAGGCTTTTCGGTAAATGTTTTTACTTTGTATACACCTTTACTTACTTCTAGTCCTTCGTATTGAATATAACCATAACCAGTATTTGGGTGCGATGGCTTGATGCCTAATGTAACTAATGCCTTAATGTTTTCAACAAAATCGAGTGCACTATATACAATATCCTGGAACGCATCTTCTTCTAAAATCAAATGATCGCTTGGCGCTACAATAAAAGCAGCTTCTGGGTCAATCAATGCTAATTTAAAAGAAATATAAGCGATGCAAGCAGCAGTATTTTTTCTGCTTGGTTCTGCAAGAATGTTTGCGATGGGTAATTCAGGCAATTGTTTTTTTACAATATCAATATATTCTTCAGACGTAACAATGAAAATGTTTTCTATAGGAATAAACTTAGCATATCTTTCAAAGGTCCATTGAACCAATGTTTTTCCTGTATTAAGGACATCTAAAAATTGTTTTGGAAAAGCAGTTCTGCTCATTGGCCAAAATCTACTACCAATTCCGCCAGCCATTATAGCTACATAATGATGTTTATTTTGCATACCTTATTTTATTTATAAAATCCCCTCTTTCATTAAATCGTGAATATGAATCATGCCAACGAATTGTTGCCCTTCAGCAACAATAATTTGACTAATATCTTTTTGCTCCATTAGTGATAATGCTTCTACCGCTAATGCCACGGGGGAAATGGTAATAGGGTTGCTATGATAAATATCGGAAGCTGTTAATTCTTTTATGGAGGCGTGTGCTTCTAACATTCTTCTTATATCTCCATCAGTAATAATACCCAATACGTTGTTTTTATCGTCAACCACAGCTGTTGCACCTAATCTATTTTTTGAAATAGTAATAATAACTTCTTTTAACAAAGTTGATTTTAAAACAGTAGGCTTGTGATTTACTGTTGCTATTTGACCTGCGGTTAATGTTAGTTTTTTTCCCAAGTTGCCACCGGGGTGAAATTTAGCAAAGTCAATCGCTTTGAATTCTTTCAATTCCATTAAAGACATTGCAATTAAATCACCCATTACCATTTGAGCTGTTGTAGATGAAGTAGGCGCCAAGTTATTTGCGCATGCTTCTTTTTCAACGGTCGTGTTTATTATCCAATTAGCTTCTTTTGCCAAATAACTTTCAGTGTTACCAACCATTCCAATAATTGGGTTACCAAAACTTTTAACTAGTTGGACTAAATTTTTAATTTCAGGGCTTTCTCCACTCTTACTAATGATCATAACAATATCAGTAGGCATAATCATTCCAGAATCGCCATGAATTGCTTCTGCAGCATGTAAATAAATAGAAGGAGTGCCTGTAGAATTGCAAGTTGCCACAATTTTTTGCGCAATAATGGAACTTTTACCAATGCCACTAATTACAAATCTTCCTTGAGCAGTATGCACAGCTTCTACTGCTTTTACAAAAGAGTCATTTATGAAATTTTCCAATCCATTGATTGCAGCTGCTTCAACAGCCAAAGTTTTTTTTGCAACAGAAATTATTTTGTTCGTCATAAGCTATGTAAAGGAGTGGCAAAGTTAATGTTTCAGTATGTTCCACCCCCCTTTTCTCTCAAAACCTTAAAAAAAAGGTAATTCTATAAAAAGGCTGTTTATTACACCATTGTTTAACTATTTTCGTTAACTTATAGGTGCAGTTTGCGCCGAAACAGTTGATTTTAAGACAATTATAGATGCCTACCAGTAAAAAAACGGTTAAAACAGCCGTAAAACCAATAAAAGAACAAAATTCTATCGACCAAGCTGCGCTCATGCAGGCTTTAGCACAATATTTTGGATTCACTGCCTTTAAAGGAACCCAAGAAAAAGCGATCCATTCTTTAATGGGTGGCAGGGATACTTTTGTAATTATGCCTACTGGAGGAGGGAAAAGCCTTTGTTACCAACTGCCGGCTTTAATGTTGCCTGGTTGCGCCATTGTAGTATCACCTTTGATTGCATTAATGAAAAATCAGGTTGACCTTGTAAGAGGATACAGCGAAAACGATGAAGTCGCTCATTTTTTAAATTCATCCTTAAACAAAGGGCAGATTAAAGAAGTTAAAGCTGATTTGCTAAGTGGCAAGACTAAGCTGTTATATGTAGCTCCTGAGACCTTGACTAAGCAAGAAAACATCGATTTTTTCCGAGATTTAACTATTTCCTTCTTTGCTGTTGACGAAGCGCATTGTATTTCAGAATGGGGACATGATTTTAGGCCAGAATACCGGAGATTGAAAGAAATGATGGAAGAAATAAACCCTTCCATCCCAATAATAGCTTTAACAGCAACTGCAACTCCTAAAGTGCAAAGTGATATTGTCAAAAATCTTTCTTTACGTGACCCCGAAGTGCTTATATCTTCTTTCAATAGAGCCAACCTTTATTATGAAGTGCAGCCTAAAGTGAAAAAAGAACAGACGGTGAAAAGTATTGTAAAATACATAACTGGTCACAAAGGCAAGAGCGGCATCATTTACACACTCAACCGAAAAACAACCGAAGAATTAGCAGCATTATTAATTGCGAATAATATTAAAGCAGTTGCTTATCATGCAGGGTTAGACCAAAAATTAAGAGCCGATAGGCAGGATCAATTCTTAAATGAAGACGTGCAAGTAATTGTAGCTACTATTGCCTTTGGAATGGGAATTGACAAGCCAGATATTCGATTTGTGATTCATTTTAATATCCCTAAGTCCATAGAAAATTATTACCAAGAAACGGGCAGGGCAGGTCGAGACGGTTTAGAAGGGAATTGTATTTTATATTATTCCCATAAAGACGTTGCGAAACTGGAACATTTTTTAAGGGACAAGCCACTAAGCGAACGCGAAGTAGGCGCTCAGCTAATAGACGAAACAGTAGCTTATGCAGAAAGTGGTGTATGCAGACGACATAGTTTGTTACATTATTTTGGGGAAGCAACCACTGTAAAAAATTGTGGTAAATGTGATAACTGTTTAAATCCAAAAGAACAAATAGAAGCAAAGCCAGCGCTTGTTAAATTGTTGCAAACCATACAAGCATTGAACGAGCGTTTTGTAGCCGATTATGTGGTGCTAATTGTTAGAGGAGAGTATACACCACAAATTGGATTATATAGGCATGAAAAATTACCTGTGTTTGGTATTGGTCAAGACCATGATACTTTGTTTTGGGATAGTTTAGTACGCCAAGCCATGTTGGAGACCATGATAGAAAAAGATATTGAAGAATATGGTTTACTAAAGCTAACTGAAAAAGGAAAGAAATTTTTAAAGAAACCAGCTAGCTTTAAAATTGTGTTGAATCATGTTTTTGACGACACGAATGCGGATGACGACGAATCAGATGGGCCTTCAAATACAGAAGCAACAACCGATGGGCCTTTGTTTGAAATGCTAAAAGAAATGCGTCAGAAAGAGGCTAAGAAAATCTCATTACCTCCTTTTGTTATTTTCCTTGAAACTTCACTGCAAGACATGGCTACCTTATATCCTACTACTTTGGAAGAATTAGAAAGATGCCAGGGAGTAAGTAAAGGCAAGGCTATTAAATACGGGAAACCATTTGTGCAACTAATTGAAAAGTATGTCACAGAAAATAATATAGAAAAACCCGATGACTTTGTAATGAAGTCGGTTGCAAATAAGTCGAACAATAAAATTTACATTATACAAAATGTAGATAAAAAAATACCGCTTGAAACAATTGCTAAAAACAAAGACTTAAGGCTTGATAGCTTATTGGAAGAAATGGAAACTATTGCGGCAAGTGGTACCAAGTTAAATTTAGACTATGCAATAGATGAGTGGCTAGACGAATACGACCAAGCAGACATATTAGCCTATTTTAAAAATTGCGAGACATCTTCTTTACAGATAGCGCAAGAGGAATTAAGCGAGAACGATTATACTTGGGAGCAATTAAAAATTATGCGTATTAAATTTTTGAGTGTAGTGGGTAACTAGTCGGTAGTAATTTTATTGTTACTAAAATAGGCATTGGTTCTTACTGCTGCATTTTTTCTGATGCTTAAATAGTAGAAATTATAATCGGCAACATGATAATTTTTTGTTTTGAATAAAAAATTACCCAAAAACTGAGGCTTCTTAGTCCATAAAACTCCCTCGTGATTTATAGCTCCAGCTACATGCGTAATAACCTTGTTAAATTTATACAATACAGATCCGTCGTTCGAGAACCTGTCCATTTCCCCTTTGTTTACATCCCAGGAAATAGGGTTCGTGACAATAGATTTAAAGCTTTCTTTTTGAACAAAAGGGGGTATATAGCCTTCTAAATAAGTTCTCCAAGCTAAAATACAACCAGTTTCTTCTGGCTGGGTGCACGCACTCAACTTTTTGTATTCAATAGGGTTAATAGCCATTCCTACAATATAAGCTGCCACTAGTTTTTTAGCGAGTGGCTTTTCATCAAAATATTCTTTTAGTAAACGTATTGCATGAGTCGATCCTTGGCTATGTGACGCAATAATTATGGGCCTTCCATTATTGAAATTTTTCAAGTAAAACTCAAATGCATTTTTAATATCAGCATAAGCCAGTTCAAATGCGGCAATAGCATTGGTTGAATCAGCAGCCGTTATTGGATAATACGCTTGAATATGCGCCTGACGATACCGAGGTGCGTATATTTTACCCACTTCATTAAACACGCTAGCTTGATTTAAAATAGAAGAATAGTCGGTATAGATATTAGTTTTAGTATCTTTTAAAGAGGCACTCCATCCATATGGCCTTGAGGGGTCTAAATAGCTGGTTGGGTGCATGAAGAAAACGTCTACCAATTGTTCGGAATGAGGAGTGTTGCTTATTGGTTTTGGAATACTGTCTGAAGGGTCCTTCTTAGCGGGATGCGCTGCCCAATTGTGTAAATTGTTATAATCTGGAACCTCGTCCATGGTTATTTTATTGTAGATAGGGGCATATTTTGCATAATTATCTTGCCCACAGCTTGTTATAAAAAATGCAAAGACAATAAAAAGGACTAATCTCATAAGTAGTAATTAATAATACCACAAAGTTATAATAATTCCCGCTACATTCTTAATATTAACGAATTGCCAACAGTAACTTTTAAAGTAAATAGGCTGTCAATTGTAGTAGTAATATATTAGTTAACTTTGGTTGTATAGCAATTTGTTAAAAATCATTGTATTTGAAATTATTACGCCACATATCTTTTTTAAAAGCAGTGCTGCATCATAGCTTTACAGCCTTTGGTGGCCCCCAGGTTCATACAAGTTTAATGCAATATCGTTTCGTTGAAAAAAGAAGGGATATTACCGAGCAGGAATTGTTAGAATACAATGCATTTTGTCAATTACTACCCGGCGCTTCCTCTACGCAGACAATTGTATTAGTGGCCTATAAAAGAGGAGGAGTGTCCTTAGCTTTTGTTACTTTGTTAGTTTGGGTATTGCCAGCTACTTTCATAATGATGCTAGCCGCAATTGCTTATACACACTTTGATTTAAAGAAGGGACTAGACGGCCTCGTTTATTTGCAACCAATGGCCATTGGATTTATAGCGAGTGCTACTTTGTTATTGTATAAAAAAGCAATTAATAGTATTATTACTAAAATAATTTTTATTGTTTCAAGTATAGCTGTTGTAGTTGGCTTCCAATCACCTTGGACTATCCCACTTGTAATTATTTTAGCGGGAATTGCAACTAATTTTAGCAGAAAAAGAATCCCTGATGATGGCTTAGCACCAAAGAAAATAAAATGGACAGGGTTTTTTATTTTTCTTTCATTTTTTTTAATTGCCGGTTTTTTATCTGAACAAGCAACAAGGAATAACTGGGAAAACAGAAAGGTGCTAAACTTATTTGAAACCAATTACAGGTTTGGTAGTTTTGTGTTTGGGGGAGGTGATGTGCTTATACCCATGATGTATGAGCAGTATGTAACTAGGCCTAATTCAGAAAGGGTGGTTCAAAATAAGCGGGACGTTATTAAAATGTCAAGTGAAGCTTTTTTAACAGGTTCTGGAATTGTTAGAGCCGTGCCAGGCCCTATTTTTTCATTTGCAAGTTATACAGGTGCATTGGCATTAAAAGAAAAAGGAGTTACGTGGCAAATAGTAGGTGCAGTTGTAGCAAGTGTAGGGGTGTTCTTGCCAAGTTTTTTTATAGTTTTATTTTTCTTTCCCATTTGGCAAATCTTAAAAAGATATGCGATTATTTATAGGTCCCTAGAAGGTATTTATGCTGCAGTAGTAGGCATCATGTTTGGCGCCACTTTATACTTAATGAAGGACATTGCTATAGTTTTAGATGGTGCTCATTGGCTTCAATTTGTAATTTATGGTGTTGTTTTTTTACTTAGCACTTATTTAATTTATAAGCAGAAAATTGCCACGCAGTGGATTGTCATAGGAACAATTGCATTAGGCTTGCTAGTCAATTTTGTTTCATAATTAGGATCCCAAAAACATAATAACCTGTTAATTCCCGTTATAAGACATGTTATTAATTTTTGATTTCATAATATTGCAGTGTTCATGAATTACAAATACATCCTCCCATTTATTTTAACACTATTGTCCTTTACGAATGTAAGTGCTCAGTCGGTAGCTGTTAGTGGAATTGTTTACGACATTTCTGGCAGGCGCCCAATAGAATCGGTTATTGTAAATAGCAATTCCAATCATGCAATTACCGATTCCCTAGGAAGGTATATTATAATGGTTCAGTTAAAGGACTCTATTTCGTTCTCCTTGTTCGGGAAAAGCACGCAAAAATACCCCATAGACACTGTTGAAGATGTCCATAATTTTAATGTTATGATTCATGTAACAGGGGTTGATTTGCCTGAAGTGCGGGTGAGGAATAGTTATTATAAAATGGACTCTATCCAAAACAGAAATGACTACGCAAAGTATTTTAATTATCAAGTTCCTGGCCTAAAATTATCCACTAATCAGCAGCTATTTAATCCAAGTGGCGGGCTAACAATAGGCTTTGACTTAGACGAGATCATAAATATGTTCCGAGTTAAACGCAATAGAAATTTACAGTTTCTGCAAAAAAGACTCATTTCTCAAGAACAAGAAAAATATGTAAACCATAGGCTTACCAAGAAATTTGTCCAAAAACTTACAAAACTAGAGGGGGAGGCGCTTATTAAGTTTATGGAGTATTGTAAGCCTTCCTATGAGATCCTTGGGTTATTGAATGATTTAGAACTTGGGGAGTATATACAGCGCAAGTATGCCCTATATAGAAAAACTAAGTAACGGTGTCGCCATTCATCTATATTTTAGTACATGAATACCTATTTTAGCTATCTTTATTAGCTAAAAATAACTGTATTGAGAAAGTCTTATATTCTAGCTATTACATTAATAATCACGGTAATTAGCTGTAAAGAAAAATCCAAAAAAACCGAAAAATTTAATCCAAATGCGCCAATTTCGGTTGATATAGCAGTTGCGGCTAACCAGCTAGTTGAAAAACTAGTAGAAGCGAATGGCTCAGTACTAGCTAATGATTTTGTAGAAATTCGTCCTGAGGTGAATGGTCGACTTGTTTTTTTACAAATCCCCGAAGGTAAAGTAGTGCAAGTAGGCACTATTTTAGCTAGAATTAACGATGCTGATTTACAAGCACAATTAGAAAAAATAAAAGTGCAACTTGAATTGGCCAATATTAACGAGCAAAGAAATAAGCAGTTATTAAATATTAAAGGCATCAATCAAAGTGATTATGATATCTCTTTACAACAAGTAAAAAGCCTTAAGGCCGATATTGCATATATACAATCTCTGATCGACAAAACTATTATCAAAGCACCTTTCACTGGTCAAGTAGGATTAAGGCAAGTGAGTGTTGGCGCATTTATTACTAATGCAACCACTATTGTTACTATTCAAAAAGTAGACCAACTTAAAGTTGACTTTACATTACCAGAAGCCTATGAAGATTATGTAAAAGTGGGGAAGAAAATTAAAGTAGTCGGCATTGGAGAAAATGCTTCCACTTTAAGTGCAGTAATCATTGCAATAGAACCTCAAATCGTAGCCACTACTAGAAATATAAGAGTACGTGCTTCTCTTCAAGGTAAAATGTTGCCTGGTGCATATACTAAAGTTTATTTAGGCGAGAACAAGCAAGCGCCTAGCATTATGGTGCCTACCAATATTATTATTCCTGACTCTAAGGTGAAACAAATTGTTGTTGTAAAAAATGGACAAGCAAAATTTGTGCCCGTACAAACAGGTTACAGGACAGCCACTGCTGTTGAAATTACAAGCGGGCTAAATATTGGTGATTCGAT
>CAJATB010000150.1 GCA_903944755.1 uncultured Bacteroidota bacterium | reverse complement strand
CAAGTTGATTTCTTAAGAAACAACAACACAAGTGTACTAAGTCAATTAAAAGATTTGTCGGTTGTAACTGGCTCACAAGCAGAAAGCATTAAAAAATCTTTAGAGAACATTGGTGCTAAAGATTTATATATTCAAGATTTACAAGGAACAATGGCACGTAAGGATTCTATCAACATGGCGTTGGTTATGAATTTGAAAGGTGCAATTGGTGATTTAAATGACGAAGACATTAATATCAAAGTGGACAAAGGAGTTGTTTATGTTGACATCTCAGATAAATTATTATTTAAAAGCGGAAGCTTTACTGTAACGGATAAAGCGAAAAACGTTTTAGGTAAGGTAGCTAAGGTTTTAGCTGCACAGCCTAATATTGAATTCATGGTTGAAGGCCACACTGACAGCAAGCAAATGATTGCTTCTGCAACAGCAATTGACGATAATTGGGATTTGAGTGTTAAACGTGCAACAACTGTAGTTCGTTTATTACAAGAAAATTATGGTATCGATCCTAAGCGTATGACTGCTGCAGGAAGAGGAGAATATAAGCCACTTACTGGAAATGATAATGCAGCCGACAGAGCTAAAAACCGTCGTACAAGAATTGTTATTTTACCTCAGTTAGACCAGTTCTTCAAATTATTAGAAAAGAAGTAATTCTTTTACTACACTTTTTAAAAAGCCCGCTCAAAATTGAGCGGGCTTTGTTATTTACAAAAACTATTTTTTGTTTTCCACCTACCACTAAATTGCACTTAGTCGTCGTATCTTCGCATGATGCAAGCGTATTTAAATGGATTGAACGAACAACAACGAGAAGCCGTGTTACACCTAAACGGGCCTTTAATGATTATTGCCGGTGCCGGCAGTGGCAAAACAAAGGTGTTAACTAGCAGAATTGCTCACTTAATGCATAGCGGTGTTGATTCTTTTAATATTCTTGCCTTAACTTTTACGAACAAAGCCGCCAAGGAAATGAAGGAGCGTGTCGAAAAGGCACTGGGAAGTACCGAAGCACGTAATTTATATATTGGGACTTTCCATAGTGTGTTTGCCCGTATTTTAAGAGCAGAAGCCGCTAAGCTGGGCTATCCCCAAAGCTTTACGATATATGACACCGACGATTCAAGGTCGGTTTTGAAGGCGGTTATTAATGAACTTGAACTGGACGACAAGCATTATAAACCCAATATTGTTCATAACAGGATATCGTCAGCTAAAAATGCGCTAGTGGGTCCCGAAGCATACGCAGTGAACAGCATGATTCAAGCAGAAGATGCAAGGTCGAAGCGTCCAGCAATAGCACAAATTTATGCTGCCTACGTAGCGCGTTGTTTTAAAAATGGCGCCATGGATTTTGATGATTTACTTTTTAAAATGCACGAGCTTTTACGCGACTTCCCCGAAGTGCTACACAAGTACCAACATAAATTTAAATATTTATTAATTGACGAGTACCAGGATACAAATCCCGTACAGTATCAAATTGCTAAATTATTAGCAGCTGTACATGAAAACATTTGTGTGGTTGGTGACGATGCGCAAAGTATTTATAGTTTTCGCGGTGCTACCATTGAAAATATTTTACAATTTGAAAAAGACTATGACGATGTTAAATTGGTTAAACTAGAACAAAACTATAGAAGCAGTAAATCTATTATTGAAGTTGCAAACCACGTTATTAAAAATAACCAAGGCCAAATTGCAAAAAACTTATGGACCGATAATGATGAAGGGGAAAAAATAAGACAGGTGCGCACCATGACCGACAATGATGAAGGAAAATTTGTTGCCGATGCGATACAAGAAAATAAATTAAGAAACCATTTTTACAATAATGATTTTGCCATTTTGTATCGTACCAATGCACAAAGTCGTTCCTTTGAGGAAAGCTTAAGAAGGCAGGGTATTGCTTATAAGATATATGGTGGGCTTAGCTTCTATCAAAGAAAGGAGGTTAAGGATTATATTGCTTATTTACGCATTATAGCAAACACCCAAGACGAAGAGGGTTTAAAAAGAATTATTAATTATCCGGTTAGAGGTATTGGAAAAACAACCGTTGAAAAATGTTTAGTCCTTGCGAGTGAACATAATATTACCTTTTTTGAGGTATTAGAAAAAGCAAAATCACTTGGTTTTAAAGCGGGTACCTTAAATTCAATTGAAGAATTTGTGACCATGATTAAGTATTTTCAAAATCAACTTAGTAAACATAATGCTTACGACGTTGCAGTACAAGTTGGAAAGCATACCAATATTGTTAAAGAATTATTTAATGATAAATCAACAGAAGGATTAGCGCGTTACGAAAACGTGCAAGAATTATTAAACTCTATTAAAGAATGGACCGAGAGCCCTAGCAACGAGGACGGCGAACAAGGGGACAAAGGACTAGGTGCTTACTTACAAGAAATTACTTTAATCACTGATGCGGATAATGACAAGAGCGATGCGGACACTGTTAAATTAATGACCGTGCATGCTGCAAAAGGATTAGAATTTGCATGTGTATTTGTAGTGGGCTTAGAAGAAACTTTATTCCCAAGTGGAATGAGTGTAAACACCCGTGAAGAATTAGAAGAAGAAAGAAGATTATTTTATGTGGCCGTAACGCGCGCAAAAAAACATTTATGGTTAAGCCACGCCAATTCAAGATATAGGTTTGGACAACTTGTTCAAAACGACCCTAGCCGCTTTTTAGAAGAAATGCCCGAGGACAAGATTGACAAGTCGAGTGCTGGCGGCGGTGCTAAAAATCAAAGTTCAGGATGGGGCAGTGCTTACGACAGAATGCATGGTGGAAATACGAAAAGCTGGAGCGAACAAAGGCCAAAATCAGGAACAAAGCTTAGTACCACAGCTGGGGCTACTAGTAAACCGGCTTATTTGCCTGTTGTCCCGCCAAGTACTTTGAATAAAAACCATATCCCTTCGGTTGATTTTTTAGCCGCCGACCCAACTACCTTGGAAGCTGGCATGAAAATAGAACACCAAAAGTTTGGCTTTGGGGTAATTAAGGAAATAGAGGGTTCAGCCCACAATCCTATTGCCCTAATCCTATTTGATAAGAACGGGGAAAAGAAAATAATGCTGAATTATGCCAAATTAAGCATCATTCCATAGGTTGGGCCCTTTCGATATCGGAAAAATAAAGGACCTAACTACTAAAACCGTTCTTGAGCGCAGCAATTTTGATTAATTTTGTATTCAATAAGCGACTAAACATTATTACTATGATCACTACAGGCAATACCATTGTAAGCATCTACACAGAAATGACTCCAAACCCAGAAACCATGAAGTTTGTGGCAAACAAACTATTGTACCCGGGCAAAAGCTTAGATATTGCGGACGAAACCCTAGCGATTGCATCGCCTTTAGCTAAGGAGCTTTTCAGTTTTCCTTTTATCAAAAGCGTGTTTATTGCAAGCAATTTTATAACGCTTACTAAAAGCGCGGACACGGACGATTGGCAGGATGTAATTCCTACTGTTAAAACCTTTCTAAAAGAATTTTTAGAAAATGGTGGTGTAGTAGTGAACGAAGAAGAAGTAGTTAAAATGAAACAAGAAGCAACCAACACCGTGCACGCTGACGATGACGATGTTGTAAAGCGTGTAAAAGAATTATTAGAAAATTATGTAAAGCCCGCAGTAGAAATGGATGGCGGTGCAATACAATTTAAAAGTTATAATGACGGAATTGTAAACTTAATGTTACAAGGATCATGCAGTGGATGTCCAAGTTCAATGGTTACTTTAAAAGCGGGTATTGAAGGCATGATGAAACGCATGATTCCAGAAGTAAAAGAAGTAGTAGCCGAAGCAGAATAGTTAAATTATTTAAAGTGAGTTTTGATTTTAAGTTGGGTTAGAAAAATACAAAAAAGCCTTCCAGTTTAATCGGGAAGGCTTTTTAATTAAATCAATTATTCAATAAATTAAACTTGCTTATTTGCAGGGAGTTTATTGATTATAGTTTTCCGTATAAATCGCGTAGCTTTTCACGTGTCATAATGCTTTCCCAATTTTTGCCCAAAGCGTTTTCCCATAAGGGTTTCATGCCTAATGAAACATTAATCATTTCATCAAATTGTGCTTCAGTTAAAGCAGCGCAAATACCTGTTGGAATTTCTATTTTATTTTTCTCTACCATGAACTTAAATTCTTTCACACCAGCTGGATAATATTCTTCTAGGTGATTCATTACTATACAATTACCAATACCATGTTTGGTACCTAATAAATAACTTAAGCCATAACTCACTGCGTGAGCAACACCTACTTGACTATAAGCAATACTCATCCCTCCTGCATAAGAAGCCATCATTAATTGGTCATCACTTTCTTCGTCCCATTTGTCCTTTTCCACAAATATTTTACGACATAATTCCAAGGCTTTTTCACCATAGCTTTTACTAAATTCATTTAAAAAAGTACCTTCTAAACTTTCTATGCAATGTATATAGCAGTCCATGCCTGTATAAAAACGTTGATTCACTGGTGCGTTTTTGCACAATTCAGGATCTAGTACAATTTGGTTAAATGGAGTAAAATCAGAATTCATTCCTAGCTTACGCGTTGGCCCTGTTAATACAGTAGTACGACTTACTTCTGCACCTGTACCGCTTAAGGTAGGAATACCTACTTTGTAAACGCCTGGCACTTTCACTAAATCCCATCCTTGATAATCGGCCGATGAACCAGGGTTGGTCATCATTAACGAAACGGCTTTAGCTAAGTCCATTGCTGAACCACCACCAATACCTATAATACCACTTACTTCGCCAAATTCCGCTTTTAAATCGGCTGCTAAAGCGTCAACTTGTTTTGTTTTAGGCTCCTGTGTCACATCTACATATACAATTTTATCCTTACCCTTAAGTGGGATACGACTTGCCAAGGGTTTACCTATAAAAAAATGATCTAAGAAAAAGATCATCGGAAAATCGCCTTTTCGTTGTGGCGCTAAAATTTCATCTAATTGGTTAAATGCACCACGACCATATACTACATAGTCGACCATTTTAAAATTACGAAACTGCATATGCTGTGTATTATGGGATTAATTTATAAGGTCTATTTTTTGCATAACAAAGATAACTAAACTTGCCTTCATTCTTTTCAAACATATAAGCACTAAACTATTCTTGGGCTATAAAAGTTTTGCTGCTTTTACTAAATCTTCGGGGGTATCTATCTCCACTCCCATATATTCTGTCACAACCATTTTAATAGCTACCCCGTTTTCTAGATAGCGTAAGCATTCAATTTTTTCAGCAGCTTCCAATGGCGACATTGGCCAATTGGTAAAATTAAGCAGTGCCTGTTTTTTAAATGCATATACACCTACATGCTCATAATAAGTAATTGGGCTTTCTGTACTTCTAGGATAAGGAATTACACTTCGTGAAAAAAACAACGCATTGTTATTTTTATCTACTGCAACTTTTACATAATTAGGATCTTCGATTAACGCTTGCACTGTAAGCACTTGCATTAAGGAAGCAACTTGTACTGTGTTATCTGTAAAAACCGACAACACTTTTTCAAGTGGTTCTCTTTTTACAAATGGTTCGTCGCCTTGTACATTCACTACAATATCAATATTTAAATCAGCTACCGCTTCCGCTATTCTGTCGCTTCCGCTTTCGTGTGAACGCTTACTCATTATAGCTTTACCGCCATTGTTGGTAATTTCATTAAAAATAATTTCACTGTCTGTAACCACATACACTTCGTCAAATAATCCTGTTGCAAGGGTATTGTCATACGTATGTCGTATCACGGTTTTATTGCCAAGGGGCTGCATCAACTTTGCTGGAAATCGTGTTGCCGCATAACGTGCGGGAATAAAAGCGCCTATCTTCATTTATAATTATTTAGTAGTCTGATTTTATATTTTTATCGAAAGGCATTTTTAATTGATACCCTATATCACCATGCTTTGCGTTATCCAATACATCCAAACCATATTGAATTTGGTTCATTGAACTTGCATCATATGTATGAAATAACCTGTCCCAAAAAGAAAATATATTTCCGTAATTACTATCTGTTTGTGGACGCGTTACGTGATGATGTACCCTATGCATATTTGGAGAAACAAGTATTAGACCCACTGTTTTATCAAACCATTTTGGAATATAAATATTGGCATGATTAAATTGTGATAACACCACGCTCGCGCTTTGATACAACATTACTAACCACATTGGGGCGCCCAATACTACTACCGCTAAAATAGCAAACACCGCTCTTATAACCGACTCACCTGGGTGATGGCGGTTTGCCGTAGTTGTGTCAACAAATACGTCGGCGTGATGCACCATATGAAATTTCCATAAAAACTTAACCTTGTGTTCAATCATGTGCACTAAATATGCGCCAATTAGGTCCATCAACATTAAGCCAATGATTAATTCATACAACAAAGGCAGCTTAGCCCATTGTAATAAACCCCAGCCATTTTTAACAACTAAATCACTTGCTAATACCATTAGCACCGCAAAGCCAAAATTAATTACGATGGTTGTAAACGTGAAGAAGATGTTTAGTGCTGCGTGTTTTGTTTTATTGTATTGGAATTTAAACAAAGGTATAGCCAATTCTATGATCCAAAAAAAGCTAATACCTCCCGCTAATATTAATGCACGGTGCACACTTGAAATATTTTCAAAATAAGACTTGATTACTTCAATCATGGGTTTGTTTTATACTATAAATGTAAATAAAAAACCCGATGTTTCATTTGCAATGAAAGCATCGGGCTTCGCTTGTTTTATAGGTACGGATTACACTTTAATTAACTATTCAACATAAGAGGCATCACCAACATTAATAAGTCCTCGCCAGGAGCTTGCTCAGAAGGCTTAATTAGGCCCGCTTTGCTTGGTGTTGATAATTCAATAAACACTTCATCAGTGTCTGCTGCGTTTAACATTTCAATTAGGAACTTGGCGTTAAATGCAATTTGAATATCCTCTCCTTGGTATTCACAACTCATACGCTCATTCCCTTCAAAACTGAAATCAATATCCTGCGCCGCCATTTGTAATTCGTTCCCTGTAATATTAAGTGCTACCTGGTTGGTGCTTTTATTACTAAATACATTCACACGACGTAATGCATTTTGAAAATCATGCTTATTCACCGTTAAACGATAAGGATTGTCGGCAGGTATTACTACTTTATAATCAGGGAAACGTGCGTCAATTAAACGACATATTAATTGTGTTGAACCATGGTCAACAAATAAATGGTTGTTGTTAAAACTAATGGTGATAGCATCGTCGTTATCAGGAAGCGCGTTCTTTAATAAGTTCAATGGTTTTTTTGGAACAATAAACGAAGCAACCTGCGTTGCTTTTGCATCTAACCTTTTATACCTCACTAAACGGTGTGCGTCGGTTGCAACAAACTGAACACCATCCTTTGATAATTCAAAAAACACACCTGTCATTGCAGGACGCAAGTCGTCATTACTTACAGCAAATAATGTTTTATTAATTGCGGTTAACAAGCCTGTACTAGTCATATTAAAACCAGTAGTATCGTCGGCTGTAGGTTCTTTAGGGAAATTATCTGGGTTTTCGCCCATTACCTTATACTTACCATTATCGCTCGTAATTTCAACTGCGTAATTTTTATCAATATTAAAAGTAAGTGGTTGGTCAGCAATATTCTTTAGTGAATCAATTAAAATTTTTGCTGGAATACACACACGGCCGTTTGCCTTACTTTCTACTTCCATTTGTACACGCATTACCGTTTCTAAATCGGTAGCTACAATGTTTAATTTTTTATCTTCTATTTCGAATAAAAAATCTTCTAAAATTGGCAATACCGTGTTTGTATTAATTACACCAGAAATTTGCTGAAGGTGTTTTAAAAGAGAGGAAGAAGATACTATAAACTTCATAAGACAATTATTAAATAATTCGATTGTTATAACTAGGACAAACCTAAGGCAATTTGTTAAGATTAAAAAGCTATTTTAGCACTACTTATTGACATCGATGAAAAAAATTAGAATCGGCAAAGAGCAAGCTATACAAAGAATACGCAACTTTTGTGCCTACCAAGAAAGGGCACAACAGGAAGTACGCGATAAGCTATATGAATTCGGCATGTCTAAGGACGAAGTGGAAGAAATTTTATCCGATTTAATTGCAGAAAACTTTTTAAACGAGGAGCGATTTGCCGTTCAATATGCGGGCGGCCACTTTAGAATAAAAGGCTGGGGGAAATTAAAAATAAGCCATGCACTTCAACAAAAAAGAGTGAGTAGTTATAATATTAAAAAAGCCCTTAGCGCCATCGACCTTGATGCCTACGAAATTACCCTTGCTGAACTTGCTGCAAAAAAATGGAATAGCCTAAAGGGGGAAAGGGGAATTAGTAAAATGGCTAAAACACAGGCCTTTTTACACCAACGAGGCTTTGAGCCCCAGCTTTTTCAGCCAATTGTTCAAAAACTGTTTAAGGAGAGATAGCGGATTTATATGATTTTGGTCAATATAACCTACTTGTTACATATTTTTTTAACTTCAGGCTGTAAAAACAATTACTTGTCAACACTTACATTAACATTAATTCAAACTCCCTTGTTTTGGGAGGATAAAGGCGCTAACCTTGATTTATTGTCGCAAAAAATTGCAGCAATAGAGGAGTACACCGAAATAATTGTTTTACCGGAAATGTTTAGTACGGGTTTTAGTATGCAGCCAGCCAAATTCGCTGAAACAATGGATGGGCCTACTATTGCATGGATGCGTTCCTTGTCGGCAGAAAAAAAAGCAATCATTACTGGGTCGTTAATTATAGTGGAAAATGAAAAATATTTTAATAGGCTTATTTGGATGTTGCCTAATGGACAACTGGGCTATTATGACAAGCGGCACTTATTTGCTTATGCCGGAGAAGACCAACATTATTCACGGGGTGATAAGAGGTTAATAGCAAGCGTAAAGGGTTGGAAAATTAATTTACAAATTTGTTACGATTTGCGTTTCCCTGTTTGGGCAAGACAAGGCCAAAACAATAACGATGCTATAAATCCAGAATACGATATACTTCTATATGTTGCTAATTGGCCAGAAAAAAGAAGCCATGCATGGAAAACTTTATTAACCGCTCGTGCTATTGAGAATCAATGCTTTACAGTAGGCGTTAACCGTGTTGGACTAGATGGTAACGATATAGCACATAGCGGAAATACAATGGTGACAGGACCTTTTGGAGAAATATTGTATCATTGTGCGGACCAGGAAGATGTTTTTACCATCACCTTACAAAAGGAAGAGTTGGTTCAAACAAGAGACCGCTTCCCTTTTTGGAAAGATGCAGATTTTTTTCAGCTTCTTTAATTTTTAATATTTATGGCCAGCAGTACTTTTATTTCGGCGCAAGAATTATTTACAGGAACCAATTGGATTTCAGAAGCAGTTTTAGAAATAGCTAACGGAAAAATTGTGGGAATAGGCAAAGTTGGTTATGACCATAAAAACGCTTATCCCCTTGTTGTTCCGGCTTTAATTGATTTACAAATTTATGGAGCTGCTAATAAATTATTTTCTGAATTTCCCGAAGCAGACACTATCGAAAAAATTTATCAACACAGTATTGCCGGGGGAACCGCTTATTTTCAACCCACCATTGCCAGTCAAAGTACCGAGGTAATTTATAAAGCAATTGATGCTGTAAAAAGCTATATCACAAATGGTGGGAAGGGTTGCATAGGATTACATATAGAAGGGCCTTGGATAAGTGCGGAAAGAAAAGGAGCCCATGACAATAAGTATATTCATGTTCCAAGTATTAAAGAGGCCGTTGAATTAGTGGAGTACGGCAAGGGCTGGATTACCATGATCACCCTAGCGCCAGAAATTTGTAATCCTGAAATTATACAGTTATTTGAAGAAAATGGTATTGTTGTTTCAGCTGGACACACGAATGCAGATTATACAACTGCCACTGCTTTTTTTAATAAAAATATTACAGTAGCAACACATTTATATAATGCAATGAGTCCGCTTCATCACCGTGCACCAGGCGTTGTTGGTGCATTGTTTAACCACAAAAAAGCAATGTGTAGTATTATTGCTGACGGCTACCACGTCGATTATGCAGCAATAAAAATTGCTAAAAAATTAATGAACGAAAGGTTGTTTTGTATCACCGATGCTGTAACAACTACCACCACTGGCTTATACAAGCATGAACTAGTGAACGATAAATATGAATGCAATGGCGTGTTAAGCGGTTCTGCACTTACACAAATTAAATCGGTTAATAATTTAGTGCAAGAAGTGGGTATTGAATTAGGAGAAGCTATTTGTATGTGCAGTGTTTATCCGGCACAAGTAATGCATAAAGAAGAAATGAACGGCACTATAGAAGTAAATAAAAAAGCCGACCTGCTTTGTTTAAACGCAGATCGGCAATTAATTAAATTATTTCTTTCTTAGACCCAGAAAGAAGAATGATGGTGCTCCAGAAAATTATTATTTAGCAAAGGCATTCCAACCTTGTGCAGTAATATCAAACAAATTTTTTCCTTTCGTAATTAATTTTGCACCCTCTTCTTTATCACACATATAACCTATCACGCTTATCTCTTCTTGCAGCGTAATTTTATCATAGTCGGCTTGTTTCATAGTAAACAATAATTCATAATCCTCCCCACCGTTTAATGCACACACGGTTGGGTCTAAGCCGAATTTAAAAGCAGCAGCACGACTTGCTTCATTAATAGGAATTTTATCCTCGTATATTCTACAACCTAATTCACTTTGTTTACAAAGGTGCAATACATCGCTACTAAGCCCATCGCTTATGTCCATCATGGCCGTTGGCACTATTTTGTGTTCGTCTAGGTATTCAATAATATCTTTTCTCGCATCTGGCTTTAATAAGCGACCTACGATATAGTCTTCGTTTTCTAAGTTTGGTTGTATTTGTGGGTTTTCGATAAAGATGTTTTTTTCACGCTCCATTAGGGTGAGGCCTAAAAAAGCGCCCCCTAAATCACCTGAAACACATATTAAGTCTCCACTTTCGGCAGTACTTCGTTTTATAAACTTATCGGGAGCTACTTCTCCTATTGCGGTTACGGATATTATTAATCCCTTTTGAGAGGTTGATGTGTCTCCTCCAATTAAGTCTACATTATACCTTTCGCAAGCAATTTGCACACCTAAATAAAATTCTTCAAGCGCTTCTAAACTAAAACGGTTGCTAAATGCTAAACCAATTACAATTTGAGTGGGTTGTGCATTCATCGCATAAATATCACTTAAATTAACAATCACCGATTTGTAACCAAGGTGTTTTAATGGTGTGTACATTAAATCAAAATGTACCCCCTCTACCAATAAGTCGGTAGTAATTACCGATTGTTTTCCAAAATGGTCAATCACCGCAGCGTCATCACCAATTGCCAAAACGGTTGATGAATTTTGTGTTTCAAAATTTTGTGTTAAGTGATCTATTAAACCAAACTCTCCTAACTTTTCGATTTCTGTTCTTTCTGTTGACATAATTTTTTTTAAATATTTCCCCCTTTTACTAGGGCTAATAATTGATCGTGTATTTTTCCGTTCGTTGCTATAATACCCGGCTGGTATGGGTTATACGCATCCCCTTTTAAGTCGGTTACTTTTCCTCCCGCCTCTTCCACTATTAAAAAACCCGCAGCACTATCCCATGCTTGTAATTTATGTTCATAAAAACCATCAAACCTTCCTGCTGCTGTCCAACATAAATCTAATGCTGCACTTCCTAATCGACGCACAGGAATTGCTTTGCGAATTAATTTTTCAAATATTTGAAGTGGTCCATTTTCGGTATCCAAATATTGGTAAGGAAATCCGGTTACCAAACAGCTTCTTAATAAATCATCCTTATCGCTTACTGCAATTTTTTTACCATTAAGTGTTGCGCCCTTTCCTCTTTCTGCAAAAAATAGTTCATTCATAAATGGATTGTAAACGGCACCCATAATCATTACACCATTTTCTTCTACGCCTATACTTACACAACAAATTGGTATACCATTCGCAAAATTTATAGTGCCGTCAATAGGATCAATAATCCATTTTATTGCGGACGCCTGTGGAATTGCACCCGTTTCTTCACTTAAGATAAAATGGTCGGGGAATTGGTCTTGAATTACCTTAAAAATGGCCTTCTCGGAGGCGTGATCGGCCTCGGTAACAAGGTCATTAATGGTAGCCTTACTTGTAATTGTAAAAGAACCATTAAAATAACGTGTTAGTTCTTTTGCACCAGCCTCTATAGCCTGCATTAAGGTATCTTTAATCATATCGCAAAAGTAGGTTCGTTTGCTGGAATAACATTCCTATTTTTGCACATAATCTTATAAAACCTAAAACCCGATTCTGTAGATGCCGATTTTCGAGATTAACTTGCCAAAACGCGTAAACAAAGCACTAGGAATTCCACCTAGAAGTCCTAAACGATCACAACTGCGCGTACTAAAAAAATTATTGCGCAGGGCGAGGTATACAGCATTCGGACAACAATATCATTTCGATAAAATTTTAGAAAGTAGGCACCCGGGGGAAACATTTCAAGAACAAGTACCGGCTTATAATTACAATAAAATTTACAAGGAGTGGTGGTATCAAACCCTTGAAGGAAAAGAAGATATTTGCTGGCCTGGAAAAATTAAATTCTTCGCGCTAAGTAGTGGTACCAGTGAGTCTGCTAGTAAATTTATTCCTATTACCAACGACCTATTAAGAGGTAATAAAATGATCATGCTTAAACAACTTATTGGTTTGTTTAATTATAATGATGTTTCTTTAACTGCACTTAGTAAAGGCTGGCTTACTTTAGGTGGAAGCACTGATTTACAAAAAGGACCAGGCTATTATGCAGGTGACCTAAGCGGTATCACAGCAAAAAAAACACCATTTTGGTTTCAACCATTTTATAAACCAGGAAGGAAAATTGCTAAAGAAAAAGATTGGAATAAAAAATTGAATGATATCGTTGATAAGGCACCCAACTGGGATATTGGATTTGTAGTTGGTGTACCTGCATGGATTCAGATGTGTATAGAAATGGTTATAGAAAGATATAAGCTTAATAATATCCATGAGATTTGGCCTAACCTTACTTTTTTTGTACACGGAGGCGTAAGTTTTGAACCCTATAAACATGGTTTTGAAAAATTACTTGGCAAACCTATCACCTATGTAGAAACCTACCTAGCGAGCGAGGGATTTTTAGCCTGTCAGGACAAGCAAAACGCCCATGGTATGCGGCTTTCCTATAATGAACATATATTCTTTGAATTTGTTCCCTTTGACGATATTAATTTTGATGCAGAAGGAGAAATGATTGAGCAACCGGAAGCGCTTATGATACACGAAGTAGAAGAGGGGAAAGATTATGCATTACTAATAAGCACTACTGCTGGTGCTTGGAGATATTTAATAGGTGATACTGTTCGATTTGTTAATAAAGAAAATGCAGAGATAATTATAACAGGAAGAACCAAACATTTTTTAAGCTTAGTTGGTGAACACCTTAGTGTTGACAACATGAACAAGGCAATACAATTGGTTAGCGAAGACCTTAATATTTCTATTCCAGAATATTGTGTTACCGGCGAACCCTTTGGTAGTTTTTTTGCACACCACTGGTATATTGCCTGCGACCAAAATATAGACGAAGTGTTATTAGCCCAAATGATTGATGAAAAACTAATGACCCTTAATGACGATTATGCGGTTGAAAGAAAAAGTGCCTTAAAAAATGTACAAGTAACTGTTTTAAAAGAAAATACTTTTATGCGCTTTTTAGAAAGCAAGGGTAAAATAGGCGGGCAACATAAGTTCCCAAGAGTTTTACGGGGAGATTTATTAAACGACTGGAAGGCTTTTATTTCAAAACAATAGTATGACAGAGCCAATTTTAAAAGGGTTACTATTGGGGCTAATATTGAGTATTTCAGTAGGGCCTGTTGTGTTTGCAATAATTAAACAAAGCCTCACCAATGGACACAAGGCTGGATACTTTTTTGTAGCAGGTGTTTCGGCAAGTGATATGGTTTTACTATTTATTTGTAATTTTTTTACTTCCTTATTTGCAATAGTATTAAATCACAAGGCAACCATTGCTTTATTAGGTGCTGGTTTTTTATTGCTAATGGGATTATACACCCTTATATTTAAAAAAATTAAAATAGAAAACATTACAGCTGATAACCAAAAGCCAATGAAGTGGCACAATATGTTGGGGTTTTTTGCATCCGGTTTTTTAATGAATACCCTAAACCCAAGTGTGTTTTTATTTTGGTTTGCTTGGACGGCAGCAATAGGAAATAGTGCGGGCGAAACTAGCAACCCTACAACTTACAAACTGCTGGTGTTTGGAACCTGCCTGGGTTTTGTAATGTTGTCGGACTTGGCAAAAGTAGCGCTCGCTGGTACCCTTAGGCCCAGGTTGACGGAAAAGAATTTGGTTTGGATTAATCGCATTTCAGGCATTATTATATTAATTTTTAGTGCTGCCCTTTTTTATGGCGCACTAACTTATTAATCAAGCCTTTTATAAACTTAAGTACGTAAATTGCTATTATGAATATTAAACTATTGCTATGTCTTTTCGCATTTTGCGTTGCCCTAGGAGAATCAAAGGCGCAAGAAGGCGGCTTTTTAGCATTGAAGGAGAAGGGTATTGTTGTTCGGTCGTTTACTGCCGGCAGCTATATTAATTTTCAACTTGCCAATCAACAATGGATTACCGCCTATGTTGATTGGATCCGAAACGATTCTATACAAGTAAAGCAGTTTGCAATTCAAACAGGCGTTACTGCTTATGGTACCTACGGGCAAGACACGCTAAGACTAGGAAGGCTTGCTGTTCATAAAAGCGAAATAATAGCTTTGTCAAGACCTAAGGGATATTACAATAGCGTATTTACAAATGGTAGCTTTTTTAAAGCTGCAGGTATTGGTTATATTGGATTAAATATGACCAATTCTTTAATTAAAAAAGAACCTGTTTTTGAGGATAAAAATATTCCTGGTTTTATTGGTGGTGCAGCTAGTTGGGTACTTGGAAAAATTATTAAAAAGTCAAACCCTAGTTATTGTCCCATTGGAAAAAGATATAGCATTGACATATTATAAACCCTAAGCCCGTGCTAAAAAAAATTCGTCGCGTTTTTTTATACTTATTCCTTAGTTCACTTGCCTACGTATTAATTACAAAATTTGTTGATCCGCCAATTACTACAACACAAATTACCAATGCATTTGGCCTTGGATTAAGACGTGACTATGTTTCATGGGAAAATATGTCTTATAATATTAAATTGGCCGCTATTGCCAGCGAGGACCAAGCGTTTACCGACCACATTGGTTTTGACTGGGATGCCATTGAAAAAAGTTTGCGTCCAAAAAAGAAAAAAAAGAAATCTAAAATTCCACTGGGCGGAGGGGCAAGCACCATATCGCAGCAAACTGCAAAAAATGTTTTTTTATGGCAAGGGAGCGGTTACGACAAATACATTCGCAAAATACCTGAAGTATATTTTACCTTTTTAATTGAAGCAATCTGGGGTAAAAAAAGAATTTTAGAAGTATACTTAAATGTAATTGAAACGGGACCGGGTTGTTTTGGCGTAGAAGCTGCTGCCCAATACTATTTTAAAAAATCAGCTAAAAGGTTAACAAGGTCCGAAGCAGCGATGATAGTTGCGGGCTTCCCTAATCCAAAAAAATTTACCGCCCGACCAATGACAAGAAGGGTTGCGTGGCGTTACCCTCAAATTATGCGCGAAATGAATAACCTTGAATCCGACGAGGATATAAATGATTTACTTAGAAGCAAATAGTGTTATTTAGTAGTTGCAAATTGTTTTTCAATCAATTGAATAGCATTATTTATTCTATCATCGCCTAGCCCGCTTATGATAGCCCAGGGTGTTGTTTGATTCACTAGCAAGTCCTTATAAATCAAAAACAATTCTTTACGGGGTAATTCATCGGGATATTCTCTCATTTCATCGCTAGTCCAAGGAAGGTCAATATCACACAATAGGTACATGTCGTAATTTCGTTCATTAATTTGTTCAAGAATAAATGGGTCACAATTATTAAAAACATATTCACTCCACACTTTCATCACATACATGTCGGTGTCAATAATTAACTTATTTGTGCCGCCGTTATTTATTTGAGCTACTGTTTTTGCAATAGCAGCGTCTTCATTTGCTAACTGGCCCTTAGCAATAGTTAACAGGTTTTCATAGGTATACTTGGTACCATTGTTGGTTAAATATTCACGTGCGAACTCCTTACACCATATTGTTTGGTAGTGTTTTGCAAGCGCAGCACATAGTGTTGATTTTCCTGTTGACTCTGGGCCCAACACTACTATCTTTTGTAATTTTACATTTGTTGCTTTTGACATTATTTGTGTAATTATTTTGTCTCGTCTATAAATAATTTCGCACCTGTTCTGTTTTGTATTGCTTGTTTTTCATACCATGACTTCCATCCAGCAATCGCCAATACCAATAATACTAAAAATTGAAAGCTTGTAAAAGCATAGCCTTTTATAAAATACAATGGTATGGATGCAATGTTTGTTATTATCCACCATATCCAGCTTTCCACTTTCTTTTTCGCCATCAACCACATGCCTGTATAAGCCGAAGCGCTTGCTAGTGCGTCTGCCCAGGGAATTGCTTCTGGTGCAAAATCTTTTTTAAGCAATAGCAGGGAGCTATATATAACCAAATAAAATGCCGAAAAAAATAACAACTGATGCATCCAGTCTCGCTTATTACTTTTTGTAATTTGTAAAACAATATTGTTTTTACCCGGCTCCTTCCTTGTCCATAAATACCAACCATAAACACTCATAATGGTATAATACATATTCACACTTGCCTCTCCTAACAAGTGTCCCTTAAAGCTTAAATAAATATAAATAGTCGTATTAATTAATCCAACCGGATATACTAAAACGTTTTCTTTTCGGCTATACCACACAGAAGCAATTCCAGAAAAAACAGCCACCATCTCCAACCAGGTTGTTTGCAAAAGCCCTTTGTATATTAGTTCTATAAGTAGTTGCATGCTGTTTTTGTATTTATTTAACTTTCATGTTTTCTAATTGCGCTTCAAGTCGGAACATCTCGTCCCTTAACCTTGCGGCTTCCATAAAATCAAGGGCTTTAGAAAACTGATCCATTTGTTTTTTTGTTTGTTGAATTGCTTTTTCAACTTGTGGAATAGTTTTGTAGGCACTATCTGGATCGGCTACCATTTCTAATTCATCAGAAGTGCGCGCATTTATATTGTTTAAAGTATATCCCTTAATATCCAACACCGAAGTTTGTGCCATTACTTGTTCAATGCTTTTAACAATGGTAGTTGGCGTAATATGGTGTTCGGTATTATATTTAATTTGTTTCGTGCGCCTTCTTTCTGTTTCGTCCATAGTGCGCTGCATGCTCATGGTTATTTTATCTCCATAAAAAATTACGCGTCCGTTTACATTTCTTGCAGCACGACCCGCTGTTTGTGTAAGTGATTTTTCGTTTCTTAAAAACCCCTCCTTATCGGCATCTAACACTACCACCAAAGACACTTCGGGTAGGTCTAGTCCCTCTCTTAATAGGTTTACACCCACTAGTACATCAATCACTCCCAGCCTAAGCTCCCGTAAAATTTCAACGCGTTCTAGTGCATCAATATCGCTGTGTATATACTTTGATTTAATTTGAATTTTATTTAAAAAGCGGTCCATTTCTTCTGCCATCTTTTTGGTAAGTGTTGTTACTAACACCCTATCTCCTTTTGCTACCTGCATGGAAATTTCTTCTAATAAATCATCGATCTGGTTTTTTGTTGGGCGCACTTCAATTGGGGGGTCAAGTAAACCCGTTGGTCTTACAATTTGTTCAACTATTAGGCCTCCTGTTTTTTCTAATTCATATTCTCCTGGTGTTGCACTAACAAAAATTGTTTGACCAACGATACTTTCAAATTCATTAAAATTTAATGGGCGATTGTCTATTGCGCTTGGTAAGCGAAATCCAAATTCCACCAAATTCATTTTTCTACTCCTGTCT
>CAJATB010000149.1 GCA_903944755.1 uncultured Bacteroidota bacterium | reverse complement strand
AATAGAAAATTGTATCCAATAAGGGATCAGCGAGCAAAGCGAGCTAATCCCTTAGAAAAGCTACTACCCCTTAAAAAATAGAAAATTGTATCCAATAAGGGATCAGCGAGCAAAGCGAGCTAATCCCTTAGAAAAGCAACTACCCCTTAAAAAATAGAAAATTGTATCCAATAAGGGATCAGCGAGCAAAGCGAGCTAATCCTTAACTTTGCTGTATGAATTCGTTGAAAACTAGTCTTTTGTTGGTTTGTTGTTTTATGATAAGCAATGTTATTGCACAACCACATTATGACTGGAATGACAAGGTACAAAACGTATACGAATCAATCTCGTCTTTAAGGATGCCTGAAGCGAGGAGGTTAAATGCGATAGAGAAAAAGAATGATCCTAATAATTTAGTTTTCCACTTGTTGGATAGTTATGCGGATTTATATCAATTGTTTTTTAATGAAAATAATATTGAATACAACAATATATATCCAAAATTTAATAAGCGCATTGAATTATTAAAAACCGGCCCTAAAAACAGTCCCTACTATCTTTTCAGTTTAGCATCGGTTCATTTGGACAAAGCAATTGTTGCAATACGCTTTGACAGAAATTGGGAAGCAGCTTTGGATTTCAGAAAAGCCTATTTCTTGCTTAAGCAAAATAAAGAAGCTTATCCTAAGTTTACGCCAACCGATGTTTACTTTGGATTAATGACTACCATTATTGGCGCTGTCCCAAATAATTACCAATGGATGCTTAACATGATGGGGATGAAAGGAAGTATTAGCAAGGGCAACGCAATGGTTTTGAACTACCTTAATAGCAATAATGAATTTTCGAATGTCTGTAAAAATGAAGCATTATTAATTTACCCCTACTTGGTTTTAAATTTTGAAGGTAACCGTAAAAAAGCAATAGATTTTATTGAAAGTACTAATTACAACTTTAAACGAAATCATATTCATGCTTACATGGCAACAAACATTTACTTAAGCAATCAACAAGCAAAAAAATCACTGGATATAGCTAATGGTATTGAAGTAAACGATGCTTATTTAAAAATGCCCTTTTGGAATTATGAAAAAGGTTTTGCCCACTTGAATCAATTAAACTTGGAAAAGTCGCACCAAGAATTAACCACATTTGTAAATGAGTTCAAAGGAAATTTTTATATAAAAGACGCTTATGAAAAACTTTCTTGGATAGCCTATTTACAAAATGATTTTAAAGCTGCTGCTGTTTATCGAAATAAATTAATCAATACTGGGAATACTATTACAGACGCTGATAAATTAGCCGATGACAATGCGAAAAGTGGCAAATGGCCAAACGCCTTGCTGTTAAAGGCAAGACTTTTGAGTGATGGTGGTTTACAAAATCAGTCACTTGGTATACTACAAGGAAAAACTATGCGAGATTTCCCTACAGACGAAGAAAAGGTTGAGTTTGTTTATAGGTTAGCCCGCATTCACGACTTAATGGGATCCAAAGATCAGGCTGTAAAATTTTACAAAACAGCAATTGAAGTTGGGAGGCATTTGAAGGGTTATTACGCATCACGTTCAGCCTTGCAAATAGGGTTAATTTTCGAAGAAAGAAAGGAATATGGTAACGCCATTCTATATTATACAACTTGTCTAAATATGAAGAACGTCGCCTTTAAAAATTCACTAGACCAAAAGGCAAAATCGGGACTGCTTCGTTGTGAAAAGTTGAATTAATAAACTAATGCTATCTTTAAGCTTCAAACTTTGTTAATTGACATGGAAGTGAATATGGAAGCATCTTGGAATAACGCATTATCGAATTTATTCGACAAGCCTTATTTTAAACAAATTGCTGCACACTTAAAAACAGAAAGGGCTTTAAAGACAGTTATATACCCTAAAGGTTCCCTTATTTTTAATGCATTTGAACAGACCCCTTTTGACAAGGTCAAAGTAGTAATTTTAGGGCAAGACCCCTACCATAATCCTGAACAAGCAATGGGTTTAAGTTTCTCTGTACCTGATGGAATTAAAACACCTCCATCACTTATGAATATATACAAAGAATTGAACAAGGATATAGGCATGCCCATTCCAACAACTGGCAATTTAACTAAATGGGCAAACCAAGGGGTTTTATTATTGAACGCTGTTTTAACAGTGCGCGCGAATGAACCCGCTAGTCATGCAAAAATTGGTTGGATGAATTTCACAGACGATGTCATTCAATTACTTTCGAATGAAAAAAAAGATTTAGTATTTCTTTTGTGGGGTAATTTTGCTCAACAAAAACAAATGTACATTGACGCAACAAAACATAAAATTTTAAAAGCTGCTCACCCTTCCCCATTTAGTGCTTATAATGGCTTTTTTGAATGCAAGCATTTTAGTGCAACCAACGAATACTTAGTTAAACATCACCTAAATCCAATTGACTGGACACCCTAATCCCCTATTATAATTCTCTATGAAATTATTTAAAAATATTATTGCGCGTGTATTGGCCTTTTGGGCGTTTGTTGTTTTTGCTTCCACTATGTTTATTTT
>CAJATB010000148.1 GCA_903944755.1 uncultured Bacteroidota bacterium | reverse complement strand
CTATTAAAAAATAAAATAGAAGCCTGGACAGGTATTTCTGTTTCCATTGGCGTAGCCCCCACCAAAGTGTTAAGTAAAGTAGCCAACCGGTTAGCTAAAAAAAATAAAATAAAAACAAATTGTATTGTTGTGCTTGACGATACCAGAAAAATTCAAGCAGCTTTACAACATACTCCCATAGAAGATGTCTGGGGTATTGGATACAGTTACAGTGAAAAATTAAAAACATATGGCATACAAACAGCCTACGCACTTAGTATCAAAGACCTTAGTTGGGGGAAACGGTTTTTAGGGGGTATTGTAGGCATGCGACTTATTAGAGAATTAAAAGGCTTACAAAGTCATGGCATGCAAACTCCTAGGACCGATAAAAAAATGATTGCCACCACGCGCATGTTTGGAAGGGAAGTGAAGCAATGGCAAGAAATAGAAGAAGCCTTAGCCACTTACGCGACACGTGCAGCTGAAAAACTACGGCGCCAACATAGTGCCGCCTGCGGTGTAAGTGTATTTGTAGTGAATAAAGCACCAATGAACGCAAATTCAAGCCATTTCAGCCATGGCCGGTATATAAGTGGATACACTTTATTAGACAACCCCACAAACCTAACCCCTGCTATTATTAAAGCAGTGGTAGCTATAGGAAAGGGGTTATTTGAAGAAGGTGAAATATATAAAAAAGCAGGGGTAATCCTAACCAGCTTCGTTCCTGATAACGCATTGCAAACGAACCTATTCGTGCCTCCAGCCGATCAAAAGAAGAAAAAACTAATGAATGTTATTGATAATATGAACGCCGCATTTCGCGATGACGTACTCAAATTCGGGACTAGTGGCACTCAAAAAAACTGGAAAATGCGTAGTGAACTACGAAGTAAGCGTTACACCACCAGATGGGAAGAACTATGCTTGGTAAAATAGTGTTGATATTGTATTTTTACACAATTTTTGAAAATATGAGCAACAAACTACCCTCCAACGAGTCCATCCGATCTGCCAAGAAAAAAATCATTGTTTTAGGAAGTGGCCCAAATCGTATTGGACAAGGTATTGAATTTGATTATTGTTGTGTACATGGTTTACTAGCCGTTAAAGAAGCCGGTTATGAAGCCATTATGGTAAACTGTAATCCTGAAACAGTATCCACCGATTTTGACATGGCCGATAAATTATATTTCGAGCCAGTATTTTGGGAACATCTTTGGGAAATTATTGAATTAGAGCAACCCGAAGGCGTGATTGTACAACTAGGTGGACAAACTGCTTTAAAACTAGCAAAACGATTAACAGAAAGAGGGATTAAAATTATAGGTACTTCATTTGATAGTTTAGATATAGCAGAAGACCGCGGTCGCTTTAGTGATTTATTAAAAGAATTAGATATTCCGTATCCAGAATACGGAACTGCTTTCACTGCAGAGGAAGCTATTGATGTAGCCAATATAGTAGGTTACCCTGTACTAGTTCGACCTAGTTATGTAATTGGGGGTCAAAGAATGCGTATTGTAATTAATGATGCAGAAGTAGAAACGGCCGTTGTAAGTATCCTAAAACATATCCCTGATAATAAAATATTAATTGACCATTTCTTGGATCGTTGCCAAGAAGCAGAAGTAGATGCAATATTTGATGGAGAAACATTCCATATTATGGGTGTGATGGAACATATTGAACCGGCAGGAATCCACAGTGGAGATAGTAATGCTGTTTTACCCGCATTTAACCTTACGCCATTGATTGTTGAGAAAATGGAGTTCTATAGTGAAAAAATAGCAAGGGCATTAAATATAAAAGGATTAATCAATATTCAGTTTGCCATTAAAGATGGTAAAGTATTTGTGATAGAAGCAAATCCAAGAGCTTCTAGAACAACCCCATTCATAGCAAAAGCATACCAAATACCTTATTTAAATATTGCTACAAAAATAATGCTGGGTGCTGCTAAGCTAACCGACTTTGTTATGGAGAAAAAACTAGACGGCTACGCAATTAAAGAACCAGTATTTAGTTTTGATAAATTCCCCGGTGTAAATAAAGAATTAGGACCAGAAATGAAGAGCACAGGAGAAGCAATACGATTCATTAAAGACTTACGCGACCCCTACTTCAGAACTTTGTACAAAGAACGTTCTATGAACTTAAGTAGATAAGCCAACACGAAGCATAATAAAGAAGCCCTTAAAAAAATTAAGGGCTTCTTTATTTCTATACATCAGACGCTACCGCGTCTTCATATTTTTTTCTTCACTCCCCGCCGAGGACGCCGTATTTAATGAGATTAAATTCAACGGGTATAAGAAACATCTCGAGACGAACCTTTTATGGAGAGACGAGGGATCTGTTTCTTATACCTATTGATTAATATAAAAATATTAAGGCTGAACTCCATATTGGTCAATCAAATAAATGATCGCTGCCATATTAACGGCACCTAATAATAATTCTCTTTTATTAACTGCTTCGAACACATCTGTTTTAGCATGATGTAAATCAAAATAACGCTGACTATCCG
>CAJATB010000147.1 GCA_903944755.1 uncultured Bacteroidota bacterium | reverse complement strand
TTGCGCCTCGTCTCTAATATCTACTTGCACGGCTAAGGCTTTTACCCCTAAGGCTTCTACTTCAGCAGCAGCCGAATAAATAGTGCCACCTAGCCTAGGATCTTCTTCAACCGATTTAGCAGCAATCACAATATTAGCGCCGGCACCTGCTAATTTTAAAGCAATGGCTTTTCCTATGCCCCTACTTCCGCCTGTTATAAAAACTGTTTTTCCTTGCAAAGACATATAAGTATGTTTTAATTTATTTTGTAAAATCGGGACCTAAGAATTTTTTTAGTATTTCAGCAGTTTCAATACAAGCAGTTTCTAGTACTTCGTTTTTTATAATTGCATTAAACTGATTGCTAAAACCAATCTCGTATTCAGCCTTGTTTAGCCGTATTTGAATACTGTCGGCTGTTTCTGTTTTTCTATTTTGTAACCTTTCCTTTAATACATCAATAGAAGGGGGCATTATAAAAAGAGAAATGCTTTTCGCTCCTAATTGTGCTTGCACATGTAAGGCGCCTTTCACGTCAATATCTAAAACAGGCACTTTGCCTAAACTCCAAATACGGTCCAATTCCGATTTAAGCGTGCCGTAGTAAACACCTTCGTACACCATTTCGTATTCTAAAAATTCATTTTCTTTAATCAGGCCTTCGAATTTTTCAAGGGAAATATAGTGATAGTCAATACCATCTTGCTCGTTCCCCCTTGGCGCGCGCGTAGTGGCCGATACTGAAAAAGCCAACCTTGGAAAATGTTGTAACAAATATTTAGTAATGGAAGTTTTTCCCGCACCCGATGGCGCAGTTAAAATAATTACTTTATGAAGGCTGTCTGACATGCTCAAATTTAATGAAATACTCCTTATATTTAATGGAATAAAATTCATACTTACAAAAACTAGCAATATGCAAAAGCAACTATTTACTTATTTATTAGTACTGTCTGCCTTGTTCGCGCAAGCACAAAAAAATAGTAACGAGGAGCCTTCCGATAAGGGAGTAGATAAAAACCCAAAATTTAAAAGAACCCTTTCTTTAGAAGCAAAGACTGAAAAGAAAGATGAAGTTACCATAAAAGGTCAAAAAGTACCGTATAAGGTAGTTTCGGGCACTATGCCCGTTTGGGATGAAGATGGCAAAGCAATTGCAGGTTTGTTTTATGTGTATTATGAAAGAACAGATGTGACAAATAAGGAAGAACGACCATTGGTGATTTCATTTAATGGTGGCCCAGGAACGGCAAGTGTTTGGATGCATATTGGTTATACTAGTCCTAAAAAATTAAAAATTGACGATGAAGGGTACCCTGTACAACCTTATGGCGTAGAAGACAATCCACAGTCCATATTAGATGTTGCCGATATTGTATATATCGACCCGGTGAATACAGGATTTTCTCGCATCCTAGATAAGTCGGTTCCCACTTCAAAGTTTTTTGGCGTCAATGCAGATGTTAAATATTTAGCAGATTGGATAAATACATTTGTAGGGCGTGAAAAACGTTGGGCAAGTCCAAAGTTTTTAATTGGAGAAAGCTATGGCACCACACGCGTTTCAGGCTTGTCATTGGAATTGCAAAATAGGCATTGGATGTTTTTAAATGGCGTTATATTGGTATCACCAACCGATTTAGGTATCAAGCGGGAAGGCCCTGCTAGTGCAGCTTTACGTGTGCCTTATATGGCGGCAACTGCATGGTACCATAAAAAATTATCGGCGGGTATGCAAGCAAAGGAATTGACTGCTTTTTTACCTGAAGTAGAGACCTTTGCAGTAAATGAATTATTGCCAGCCCTTGCACAAGGCGGCGTATTAAATGCGGATAAGCGAAAAGAAATAGTAAAAAAATTAGCTAGTTATATTGGTATTGGAGAAACACAAGTTGCGCAACAAAATCTCGAAATTCCTTTTGATTATTTTTGGAAAGAATTATTACGTGATCAGGGAAAAACAATTGGCAGGTTGGATTCACGCTATATAGGAATTGATAAGAAAGATGCTGGTGAAAGGCCCGATTATAATGCAGAATTGGTTTCTTGGGAACATTCTTTTACGCCTGCAATTAATATTTATTTAAGGGATGAACTAGGCTACAGTACCGATTTAAACTATTATATATTTGGCCCCACTTCGCCTTGGGATAATACCAATAACCATACAGGAGACGACTTGCGCTTGGCTATGATGGAAAACCCGTATTTAAATGTGTTAGTACAATCGGGTTATTACGACGGCGCTTGTGATTATTTTAATGCGAAGTATAACATGTGGCAAATGGACCCTGCTGGAAAAATTCAAGACAGAATGTTTTGGGAAGGATACAAAAGTGGGCACATGATGTATTTACGTAAAGAAGATTTAGCAACAAGTAACGACCACTTACGTGCATTCATAAAAAAATCAATACCAAAGTGGGGGACGCCAGCAAAGTTTTAAGTCAAAAGCATATTAGCGTATTTATACCGTTATTTTCATTTTTTTGATTGGATATATTGTGCAAATTAATAATTGCATAATGAAAATTGAATTAGAAAAAACTAACGAGGTCACGGGTATTAGAATATTTTCTTTGAGGGGTAAGCAATTAATGTTAGATAGTGAGCTTGCCGGTTTATATAATGTAGAAACAAAACAACTAAATAGGTTGGTAAAGAGAAATGCAGAAAGATTTCCAAGCACTTTTATGTTTCAGATAGATCAAGGTGAATGGGAAAACTTGAGGTACCAATATGGCACCTCAAGTTTGGAATATGGAGGACGCAGGCATCTGCCATATGTTTTTACAGAACAAGGTGTTGCTATGTTGTCGGCTATCATAAGAAGTACAATTGCTATTAATATAAGTATACAAATCATGGAAGCGTTTGTTCAAATGAGAAATTTGATAGCCTCTAATGACGTGTTGTTTAACAAGGTAATGAGCGTAGAAAACAAGCAATTTGTAGCTGATCAAAAATTCGAAAAAATATTTAAAGCGCTAGAAGTAGGAAACATTATCCCACTTCAAGGAGTTTTTTACGATGGACAAATATTTGATGCTTATAAGTTTGTTTCTGACATAATTAAGAGTGCGACAATATCAATAGTACTACTTGATAACTATATAGACGAAAATACGTTACTACATTTGTCGAAAAGAGAGAAAGGCGTATCTGTTACTATTTATTCAACAAAACTAAGCAAGCAAACATTATTAGACGTTAGCAAGTTTAATGAACAATATGAACCAGTTTTCATTAAAAAATTAGATAACCTACATGATCGATTTTTAATAATTGATCATAAGGAGATGTATCATTTAGGCGCTTCTCTTAAAGATCTAGGTAAAAAAATATTTGCATTTTCGAAAATGAATTCAGAAACACACAAAATTTTGGCTAAACTCGTTTAATGTCGGCGCCTAGTGCTTGAAGGCGTGTATCAATATATTGGTAGCCACGGTCAATTTGATCAATATTTTGAATTACACTTTTTCCTTCTGCGCTTAGTGCGGCAATTAGTAAAGCTTGTCCAGCCCTAATATCAGGGCTACTCATGGTTATGCCACGTAAAGGATATTTGCGTCCAAGTCCAATTACAGTAGCGCGGTGTGGGTCACACAATATAATTTGCGCACCCATATCAATAAGTTTATCTGTAAAAAATAAACGACTCTCAAACATTTTCTGATGAATTAAAACAGCACCTCTGGCTTGTGTGGCAGTAACCAAAACAATACTTAGTAAGTCGGGCGTAAAACCAGGCCAAGGGTTATCGTAAATAGTTAAAATACCACCATCCATATAGGTTTG
>CAJATB010000146.1 GCA_903944755.1 uncultured Bacteroidota bacterium | reverse complement strand
AGCCGTTCGATTATGCATTGCCATCACAAATTGAATCATAGCGTCGGCGCTAATATCACTTACACTGACAATAAGTTGTTGAATTTGCTCGGGGTGCGCTTGTTTAAAAACAGGGCCAAATAAATTAGGGGTAGCGGTTTCTAAAAACTTTTCGGTGCCAAAGGTTTTCAAAAATGCAACTATTTTTAGCCGGCTTTCTTTTTTTACATCACTGTCGGCGTAAGTTGTTGAATTTATAAGTCCTAATCCTTGGACATGGTTGGTATAATAGTCTGCGAATGCCAGTCCAATATATCCGCCCATACTATGCCCCATAATAAAGTACTGTTCAATATGCAAATCATGCATGAGTGCATGCAATACTTCAACGTAATTATTAATTGCTGGTGTGTTATTGGCTTGTATTGTTAGCGGCTTACAATGCACGCCCGGTAAATTAGGGGCAATAATTCTATATTGCTTTGAAAGAAACGCTATTTGATTTATCCAAACCTTGTTATCCTCGCCAAAGCCATGTATAAGTAAAATGGTAACAGGGCCGTTACCTTCATCTATATAGCTTAGTGAATCGTTGCCGTAATTATACAATTTTTGCATAATGCCCTTTTATGATAAGCCTATAGTTTAAAAGTAGCGCAATTGCCATAAGTGCAAAAACCTCTTTTGAAAAATGCTGCGGTAGCCAATAACTAGTAATTAATAAACCAATTATAGCGCTAAAAAATAGTATGCCAGCTTGGCCAATCCAATTTTTGGGAAGAAAGTATAATACAAGTGCAATTAAATACGCAGGGTGTAACCACATAAGGTTAAAATTCTCATAACAAGCAGTATGCAAAGAAATTAAACTCATATAAAATACTAGGCATCCTCCCATTCCAAATAAAAACAATAATAGCACATCCATTAGTTTTGCGATACGTTGTGTAAGCAATGCATTCCATTTCGATACAAATGCATAAAAAACAAAAACACAAACTAGCACAATAAAAGGCTGATTAATGGGCGAATTGGCTTTTGTTCCAGAAAATTTATTAGTGTTTGTTTTTATTACAAGCCCTTTAATGTTTGCTAGTTGACTGAACAATAAAGGAGGCAAAAATCCTGATTTAAAATGGTCGGGTTGTTGGTCGGAATAAGCGCCTAATAACAAATCAATACCAAAGCCTATCCAAGGTATGCCTTGCTGGTAAGGTGCTTTTACAATTTCGTCTCTGAAGGAAGTAACAGGAATATACGCTGCTTGCCTATTTGAATTTTTGAATAAACCATCCTTTACCCGGGTTGTACAATTGTCGGTAATGAAATTGTACAAGTAAAAACGGTTTGCTCCAACTAGGTTTAGTTGTAATGCTTGCTGCCAGCTTATTTTTTCTTCGTCGGTTAATTTTAAAATTTGTTCAACTACATCGCGACTATAATATTGGTATTCTGCTAAAAAATCACCATACCGGTTTACCGAAATAAAGTATTCCAAACTTCCTTTTACGAATTTTGCAAGGAAATAAGGCTCGCTAAAATCGAAGGTTCCAAAATTATAAACAAGGTCGGTATTGTTGGTTGAATCTATCACCCTTATAGCAGTATGACCCCATGCGGTGTAAATATCTTCTCCTGCAGCACAAGTAAGAATACTAATTTGCATTTTATGATTTAGCAAAGTAGTATTCGCATTAGTTGTATAACCAATGAAAATAAAAAGTAAGCTGAAAAAAAATATTTTTTTCAAGAGTGGACTATTTCTTTTGAATTACCAATGCACGCTTTACAAGTATCAACCAGTGCAATGGCGCTTCGGTAATTGAGATTAATTATTTTCTACTATAGTTAGGTGCTTCTTTAGTAATATCAATGTCATGTGCATGGCTTTCTCTCATACCCGCATTGGTAATTTGAACAAAAGTTGCTTTTTGTAAATCCTTTACCGTTTTAGCGCCGCAATAACCCATGCCTGCTTTAAGCCCTCCCACAAATTGGTAAATAATTTCACTCAATGTGCCTTTATAAGCAACACGTCCTTCAATTCCTTCTGGTACAAATTTCTTTGTATCCGAAGTATCTTCTTGGAAGTAACGATCACCGCTTCCCTGTCCCATTGCACCAATACTTCCCATGCCACGGTATCCTTTAAATTTCCTTCCTTCGTATATAATTGTTTCTCCAGGACTTTCTTCCGTTCCGGCAAAAATGCTACCCATCATAACACAATTTGCACCTGCGGCTAATGCCTTAACCATGTCACCTGTATAACGAATACCGCCATCGGCAATAATTGGAATATTCTTTCCTTTCAGTGCTTTAGCTGCTTCCATAATAGCTGTTAACTGCGGAACACCTGCACCAGCAACAATACGTGTTGTGCAAATTGAACCAGGCCCTATGCCTACTTTCACCGCATCGGCGCCTGCATTTGCTAATGCTAAAGCACCGGCACCTGTAGCCACGTTACCTGCAATAACTGGCAAGTCCTTATAGGTCTTCTTTAATAATTTCAGCGCTTCAATAACCCCTTTGCTGTGTCCATGGGCACTATCCAAAGAAACAATATCAACACCTACGCTTTGTAAGGCAGCTGCACGTTCTAATAAATCCTTTGTAATTCCTAAAGCGGCACCTACTAGTAAACGGCCAATTTTATCCTTAACTGCATTTGGGAATGCGCTTAATTGTAAAATATCGCGGTAAGTGATTAGTCCAATTAATTTTCCTTGTTTATTTACAACAGGTAATTTTTCAATTTTATATTGACGTAATATTTTTTCTGCTTTCTTTAAATCCGTTCCTTCTGGTGCAATGATTAAATTTTCTTTAGTCATCACTTCACTAACTTTACGTTTACGATCGGTTTCGAATCGTAAATCGCGATTGGTTAGAATACCAACAAGCTTACTATTTTTATCAATAATAGGGATACCGCCTATTTTATTATCCTTCATAAGTTTTAATGCATCACCAATGGTGGCATTCACTTCTAAAGTAATAGGGTCAACAATCATTCCGCTCTCACTTCTCTTAACTTTACGTACTTGTTCAGCTTGACGTTCAATACTCATATTCTTGTGCAAAATACCAATACCACCTTCGCGTGCTAACGCAATTGCCAAATTTGCTTCGGTAACAGTATCCATTGCAGAAGACAAAATGGGTGTATGTAATTGGATGTTTTTGGTTAAGTGAGCGTGAATTATTACTTCCGACGGAAGTATTTCAGAATAAGCGGGCATTAACAATACGTCGTCAAAAGTTAAGCCTTTACCAAAGATGCGGGGGGTGTTTGTAGAATTTCTTGTTGCCATAGGCAAAGATAGGGCCTTGGGTAATTTTTGCAAAATCCTTTTTTTAGCCTGATTTACAGCCTACTATACGTGTTCCCTACCTGTAAATGAATATATCCTGACAATTCTAGGTTTAAAAGATGCGTTGCGAGCTGGGAATTTTGCATTCCTAAAGCAGCACAAACTGCGTCTCTGTGAATAGGGCCGTTTAGTTCAATTAATGCCAAAAGGGCTTGTTCGGTAGGGTCCAAAACCAATGCTAGTTGTATTTGTTCAGTAACTATTTCGTCTTTGGCAGGCCAATTCATTTTTTCCAATAAGTCAATTGGGTCATAGTACATAGTTGCTTTTTGTTCCTTTATTAAATATAAACAACCTGCACTTTTAGCATCGTGAATTTTGCCAGGTACTGCAAAAACTTCTCGGTTGTACCCCGCAGCCAAATTTGCTGTAATCATACTTCCTCCTTTCATATCAGTTTCAACAACAATAGTAGCATCACTCATGCCAGCAACTATTCTATTGCGTTGTGGAAAACAAAAAGGGAGTGGACTAATGTCTTTAGTATATTCAGTAATAAGGCCTCCTTTGTCTAACATTTTAATAGCAAGCCTACGATGTTGAATGGGATAAACTTGTTGTAGTCCGTGCGCAAGCACACCCCAGGTGGGTATATTTTGTTCAAGTGCATTTTGATGTGCAATGCCATCTACACCTAATGCCAGCCCACTTATAACACCAATTTTCAAATGCGCTAAGCCTTCTAAAATCGCATGAATTACTTT
>CAJATB010000145.1 GCA_903944755.1 uncultured Bacteroidota bacterium | reverse complement strand
CAAATAAATATTTTACCCTTCCATTTTACTTCGGCTACTTCGGCCAAGCGGTCCAACTTAAAAAAACCGCCATGCTTTATTACAAACGCGTCCAATACATCAAACCCTATATTGTGTCTGGTATGCGCATATTCTGCACCTACATTCCCCAACCCTATGATTAAAAACTTTTGCATTAGATTTCAAAATTAGATAAAAAAAATCCCTTTAGGGATTTTTAAAATCATTAAAGGTTTTTAGGATGCTTTATATTTTATAAAAGTACCCTAAAAAAACAAATCCCTCCCGAGTAAACGGGAAGGATTAATTATATAACTATTTAAAGTTTTATTTTTTAGCTGGAGCTGCTGCTGCATTCTCCTCTTGCTTCAATTGACGTGTCATTACAACAGACGCAACTGGAATACGAGCTGGATTCAATATCTCCATGTTTGGAGCATTCACGTCTTGTACGCGTAAGTTACCATTCAATTCAAGGTTTGTGATATCTATTTCGATACACTCTCTTAAATCCTTAGGTAAAGCTTTCACTTTTAAAGACTTCATTTTGATTACTAACTTACCACCTGCTTTAACACCTACAGAAACTCCTACAGTTTTCAAAGGCAAAGTAGCGATTACTTTTTTGTCTTCTACTAACTCTAATAAGTCAACGTGTAATAATGCATCTGTTACTTTATGGAATTGTAAATCCTTCAAAATACATTTGTAAGTTTTACCTTCCACTGTTACTTCTGCTAACATAAATTCGCTTGTGTAAACTAAGTTTTTGAAAGCTTTAGTTGGAGCGTAAAAATTTACTTCTGTAGCACCCCCGTAAATTACCGCCAGTACGTTGTCCTGAGAGCGAAGTTGGCGGGCGACTTTTTTGCCACTTTCGGTCCTCAAGTGACCTTCGATTGTAATTGTCTTCATTTTAATGAAATTGTTGTTTATAAATAATGGACGGCGAAGGTAATAAATAAAGAAGGAGAAACCAAAGTCTCCCCTTCTTATTTAATAACTTATTGATTATTAACCTCTTGCCTTCAATTGTGCGTGTACAAATAAGCTAGTAATGCTCTTGTTTTCATAGGCATTACGTATAGCTATTGCAAATAGGTCGGCAACCGTCAATACTTTAATTTTTGGCGACGCGTTTTTCAATGGAATAGTATCACATACTACGAGTTCTTCTAACACACTGTTTTCAATATTTTCGTATGCTTTACCACTAAGAACAGGGTGCGTAATTAAAGCGCGCACTGTTCTTGCTCCTTTTTCCTTTAATAAAGCGGCTGCTTTAACCAAAGTGCCTCCGGTATCGCATATATCGTCCACAATAACAATGTCTTTACCCGTAACATCCCCAATAACTACCATACTGGCAATTTCGTTAGCACGTTTACGGTGTTTATCGCAAATAACCATTTCGGCGTTAAAGTAGTTCGCTACTTCACGCACGCGGTTAGTGCTTCCCACGTCTGGTGCAGCAAAAGCCAGATTTTCTAACTTCAATTGTTCTATATAAGGAATAAAAATAGCTGAACTGTCAAGGTGATCCACAGGCACGTCAAAGAAACCTTGTATTTGTGCTGCGTGTAAATCCATTGTAATTACCCTGTTTGCACCAGCTGCTTCTAATAAGGTTGCAATTAATTTTGCTCCTATCGCAACTCTTGGCTTGTCCTTTCTGTCCTGCCTTGCAAAACCATAATAAGGAACTACTGCAATGATTTTATAGGCGCTTGCTCGTTTAGCTGCGTCAATCATCATTAATAGTTCCATTAGGTTGTCAGAAGGGGCGTAAGTACTTTGTACTAAAAAAACATAATCCCCACGGATACTTTCCAAAAAGATAGGCTGAAACTCGCCATCACTAAATTTTTGGATGTTTATTTTACCAATGGGGGCGCCAAAACGTTGGGCAATTTTTTCAGCTAGGGCTTGAGAGCCATTTCCAGCGAATATTTTAACAGAAGGGTTCATGAGGTGTTGAATGTGCCCAAAGTTATCAATATCGTTTACATTATGGGGAGAAAAGCGCTCCTACTTTTCAACAACTCATTCACCTAGGGTAAAATTCTATTTTTTTCCTAGTATTTATACCCTTATAGCACGTTGCCTTCCCGACTACATTTGACAAAAGTTAATGCAGCAAAAAAATAATATAAAGCATTGGGCCCCCGAGGATCAGCCTATCTATAAATTGTCCACCAAAGGTGCCAAGTATTTAAGCGAAGTTGAACTACTCGCTATTCTTTTACAACATGGCACTGCCGAAAATAATGCAATTGAATTAGCAAGAAAATTACTACAATCGGCTCAAAATAGTTTACAGAAGTTATCAAAACAAACCCTGCCCGATTTGTTAGCATTGAAAATTAAAGGAATTGGCAGCGTAAAAATTATTCGCGTACTCGCAGCCATAGAACTAGGTTCCAGAAGAATGCATAATCCGGTTTTAAAAAAGAATATTAGGCAGAGCGGGGATGTTGCAGCGCATTTGAAATACGCTTTGCAATTTGAAAGCAGGGAAATTTTCATGGTGTTGTTGCTAAACCAAGCGAACAAAATTATACACGAAGAAATACTTAGTGAAGGTGGGCTTACCGGCACTATTGCCGATCCTAGGATTTTATTTAAATTAGCTTTAAGGCATGAAGCTACTGGCATAATAATATGCCACAACCACCCAAGTGGTCAGTTACAGCCAAGCAGGATGGATGATTTACTCACTGAAAAAGTAAAAAAAGCAGCTACTTATTTTGATATTAAATTGATTGACCATATTATAGTAAGTACCGAAGGTTACTATAGTTACGCCGAAAACAAGCAGGACTGGTAATTAAGCCTGTGCAGTAGGGCCGCCAAAGTTCATAGGTATTTCAACTGGCGACATATCCCCTATTGCGCCGTTTGCTTCTTCATACCTTTCTACATTTTCCACCAAAGCCTTCATAAAACGCTTTGCATGCATAGGTGTAAGTATCACGCGGGACTTTACCTTGCTTTTTGGTGTGCCGGGCATCACGTTCACAAAGTCAACCACAAATTCAGCATTACTGTGGGTTATAATAGCAAGGTTAGCATAAGCACCCTCGGCAATTTCTTCGCTAATTTCAATATTTAAAGGCTGGTTTGGGTTTTGTTCCATACAATAGTTTAAGAGACAAAGATAAAGGGGAAAAGACTAAATTTGCATTATGTTAGTATTAGATGGTAAAATTGCTTCCGCAGCAGTAAAAGCGGACTTGTTATTGCAAACTCAAGCCCTAAAGGCTGCAGGTAAAAGAACACCGCACTTAGCTGCTATTTTAGTAGGCAGCAACGGCGCCAGTGAAACCTATGTTGCTAGTAAAGTGAAAAATTGCGAAGAAACAGGATTCGAATCGTCCTTGTATAGGTTCGAGGCAGATGTAGAAGAAGCTGTTTTATTGCAAAAAATTGAGGAATTAAATAAGGACCCAAAAGTAGATGGCATTTTAGTGCAGTTGCCTTTACCAAAACATATTAAAGAATCAAAAGTCATTGAAGCTATTAATCCTGCTAAGGATGTGGATGGTTTTCACCCTGTTAATGTGGGACGATTGGTGCAAGGCTTAAATACTTTTATTCCTGCAACTCCCTATGGTATTTTGTTAATGTTTGAATTTTTTAACATAGAAACAAAAGGTAAAAATGCAGTGGTAATTGGCCGTAGTAATATTGTAGGACGCCCTATGAGTATTTTACTTAGCAGTAATATTCCACAAGGAAATTGCACGGTAACTATTTGTCATAGCCATACAAAAAATTTGAAAGAAATTTGTTTAGGTGCAGATATTATTGTGGCTGCTTTAGGGGTGCCTAATTTCTTAACAGGTGATATGATCAAACCTGGTGCAGTGATTGTGGATGTTGGTATTACAAGAGTAGAAGATGCTACTGCAAAAAAAGGATTTAGAATTAAAGGAGATGTGCATTATGCTGAAGCTTGTGAAAAAGCGTCAGCTATTACCCCCGTTCCTGGTGGCGTTGGACTTATGACCATTGCGGGATTATTAAAAAACACAATGAAGGCTTACGAAGGCCTTTAATACCGAAACAATTATTCAAGTGGAACTAACTACACAATATCCAGTAATGGAACTGTTTTATTCTTTACAAGGTGAAGGATATCATCAAGGCAAAGCTGCATTTTTTATTAGGCTCGCAGGCTGCGATGTGGGCTGTGTATGGTGTGATGTGAAAGATAGTTGGGACGCTTCCAAGCACCCAGTACTAAGCACCGATGAAATTGTAAAAGCCGCGTTGGCTCATCCATGCCGCTTGGCTATTATTACTGGCGGCGAGCCAACATTGCATGATTTAACACATTTGACTGCAGAATTAGAAGCAGCTGGATTTGAGACAAATATTGAAACATCGGGGTCGAGTCCATTAACAGGTGACTGGGATTGGGTTTGCTTATCTCCTAAGAAATTGAAAGCACCGCTTCCTGAAAATTTACAATATGCTTCGGAACTAAAAGTTGTCATATTTAATGTGCATGATTTTGAATGGGCAGAAACCTATGCAAAGCAAGTACCACCTTATTGCAAATTATATTTACAACCTGAATGGGATAAAGCGGCGCAAATAACCCCGTTGGTTATAGAATATATTAAGGCAAACCCTAAATGGGAATTAAGCGCACAGTTGCATAAGTACATACAAGTACCGTAATTAGTATATTTAAAGTAATATTATTTTTCACTTTATGCTGAAAAAGCTTCCATATTGCCTACTACTTATTTTTTGCTTTACACTGTTAAATGCAACTGCACAGAATAATACAAAGGAGGCTAAAAAACTATACGACAAAGCCATTGCATTATTAGCGGATAACAATAACGCAACTTCCACGAAACAAGGCATTGAGCTATTAGAATTGAGCGTACAAAACGACCCTAGTTTTATTGCTGCTAGCCAAGTGCTTTTTCAATTATACCTAGATATAAAAAAGTTTGATAAAGCAACTTTGCTTTACGAAAAGGCAAGCCAATTAGATAGTAGTGCTTTTTCTCCTTACATAATTAAATATGCAACTGCTTATGCAAGTATGGGAGAATATGAAAAAGCAAACACTGTTTTAACTACTTTATTTAGCAACGGTGCACTGCCTGGTTATTTAAACAACAGCGCATTGTCCTTACAAAAAAATTGCGCATTTGCTTTAAGTCAAAAAACCGAACCCCTTATACAAGTAACCAATGCGGGAGATAGTATTAATACCAATGCTGCCGAGTATTTCCCTACCCTTACTGTACAGGATAGTTTATTTGTGTTTATGCGAAGAAACAATTGGCGACGCGAAGATTTTTTCATGAGCACTATGACCCCTTTGGGTTTTACACAAGCTAAACCCTTATCGGACAGTTTAAATATTGCTGACAAGAAAGGAAGCCCTAGCTTATCAGCCGATTTGCAAACCTTGTATTATGCAGCCGACTATGGCACTGAAGGTTATGGACGTTATGATATTTATAAAGTAACTAAAACAAAAACAGGCTGGTCATTGCCTAAAAATTTAGGTCGCAATATTAATACCGATTTTTGGGAAAGTGCCCCTAGTATTTCACCCGACGGGCAAGCATTATATTTTTGTAGTAATGTACCCGGCGGTTATGGCGGAATAGATATATACGTTTCTTTTAAAAACGAAAAGGGGTATTGGGAGGAAGCTATAAATTTAGGCCCAAACATTAATACAATAGGGGACGAACAAACACCATTTATACACGCCGATAATAGGACATTATATTTTGCGTCAAACGGCTGGCCAGGTTATGGCGGGTCGGATTTATTTATGTCAAGCATTAAAATGGACGGAACCTGGACCAAACCGCTGAACCTTGGCTTTCCTATTAATACCTATGATAACGAAGGTAGTATTGCCGTTGGAGGCAATGGCGCAGAAGGTTATATAGCAAGTGACAGGCAGGATAGCAGAGGCGGATTAGATATTTATAAAGTAGTGCTATCCCCTTTAACCCGCGCTAATAAAACTTATTACTTTAATGGATTTATTGCCGACGCAATTACTAAAAAACCATTGTCCGGTGTGGTGCATTTAGTGGACCCAATGGTTGCGGAAAATTTCATGCAAGTAAATGTAGACACCAGTGGCTATTTTGTATTAGCCTTGCCTTATTTTGATATTTTAGGCATACGCATTAATAGTAAGGACCATGAATATGCTAGCATGCTTGTTTCAGCGGATAGTTTAAATAAAATGTCTGGTGGTACTTTTAATTTTTATTTAGCGGCAATTGAAAAACAGTATTCAAGGAAATTCAACAATGTATTTTTTGATTTAAATACAGCCCAATTAAAGAAAAGTGCTAGT
>CAJATB010000144.1 GCA_903944755.1 uncultured Bacteroidota bacterium | reverse complement strand
TCTGGAGTCTCAAAATAGTCAGCATCGTAGAATTCCATTTCCGAACTAAATTTTACCAATCCACCACCTTCAATCTCAAATAGGAAAACCCTTTTACCTCTGTTAATGTGATCTTTTAAGGCCAGATTACCTTTGATGAATTGCATATCTCCTTCTTGGCCTTCACCTGTATAACTGAAGATATTATGATTATCCCATCCATCTCGGTAACCATATTGAGCTCCAGATTTACCTGAAAAAATAAAGATATATGGAACTTTTGCTGAAGGAGAAATGCCACCTTGTCTATTACCCCCATACTCGTCATGGATCAATGACCTTTTGTAGAGTTGGTTTGGTATAAATGGTGACTGATGCATAGTTATAAACTAAAATAATATTCTCTCATCTTATACGCCATCATCCTCCTCCTTGAAGTTAGAAAATTTTCGTAGTTGTCAATTTTCATACTTATAATTTCTTTAGGTATACAGTTTACAGCTAAATTGTTTTCTAAGTCAACCATATTAGATATACCACTTAAAGTATTTGATTGGTTTTCCATTTCATCAAGTATTTTGCTGAAGTACTCCTCTGGTGGCTTATTACCAACCTTTATATTAATCTCAGATTGCATATAGACGTAGTTAGCAATTTGATTATACATTCCACGTTCTAAACCATTCTTCTTTAGATAATCTTTTGGGAACAAATGATGTATGTCACCTCGTAATTCAATTAGATTGCTGACTAATACATCCTTTGATAGGAAACCTTTATCATTAGCCTTTACCTGTGCAGCTAAATAGACATTGAAATAAGGGCTACTTGCAACTGAAGTATCTAAACTCTGTGGTAATGAAAAATTCCAAAACGCATCAGATAGTTCAGCCTCTTCATATTCAGATAGAATCTGTCCAAAATCTTTATTCGCAATTTGTTTTATATCAAAGTCAAAAGCGGATTCTGGAGAGCTTGAATATCTTCCAGTAAGTATTGAGAATACAAACCATCTTGGTACATAACTTCCAATTTTAACGTCTGAAACACCTAATTCTTTGAGTTTTAGATAAACGATATAAGCAAAATTCAAAGCGTTTTGAGATCTAACTAATTTATTTGAAATGAAACCTGAAGATTTAATAATCATTAAGAATCTTTTGAAATTTGTTTCATTTACAAAGTTCAAAACACCTGTTTTTAATTTAGTATACGACTCTTCAGCGATATGCTCTTCATATGTCCTTGTTTCAAAATTTCTTCCTGATAATAAACTAACTAAATCTGACAATTTACCTCTATTGAATTGAGATGTAAATGCTACTTTAATTAGGTCAGTATATTCAGGATCATATAAGTCATCAACCTCTTTTTTTAACCAACTAATTTTATTGAAAAATTCTGTATTCACAAATTCCTTATCATGGTCTTCAATATGTTTATGAAACTCTGGCGAGATAGCAAGATGACAGAAATAATCTATTGCTTTTCTTAATAAATTTCCATCATAAAGGGTATTTGAAGCAATCTTACTCATTGCAAAATCAGCTTGACTTAATACTACACCTTTAGAATTGATTCTAATAAAAATTTCGGTAACAGTCTCTATGTCTAACTCTGATGCTAATTCAATTATACCAATTTGTTTCTTAGGTATATCAGTTAGTATGGTGAATGATTTCTCTACTTGGTCTTCATCAACATCTGGATTTAACTCTAAGTAATGTCTCACTAATTTCAATATACTTTGGGTACCATTAACTGCATCAGATATATCAGGAAGCCAAGTTTTATCTTTTAATATCGCAGGGTTTTGAACTTCAAATTTTTCTGTAATTGGATTAAACGATATTTTAATCTTTATTCTATCATACGTCTTATCAATAACGTATTTTCCTAATAGGGCTGCGGTAAGAGCAGTAACCCTTTGTTGACCATCAATTAATATCTTCTTGCCCTTACTCAAACTACCATCTTTAAGTCTAATATCAGGGTTTTGCCATGCAATTACATACCCGATAGGGAATCCTTGATAAAGGGAATCCATTAAGTCTCTCACTTTTGAACTATCCCATACAAATGGCCTTTGGATTTCTGGTATAGCAATTTCACCTGATTCAACCCAAGAGAGTAGGGTTTGTATTAATTGTTGGTTAACAGAATATTTTTGCATTTATTTTAAATTAATTTTTATTCTTGAAATTTTCAACCTGTCCCATTAATTGGTCAAACACTTCATCATTGTGTTGCGGAGGGTAACCATTTTGTACCAAACAGAAGAATATTTTTTGATTCAAGTCGGCTTTTACATTGGTATTGTTGAGCCAGTCAGTAAATGATGATTGCACATCATTTGAGGCTTTGCCTCATATCCTTAAAGAAGGTGCAAGGGCTTTTACCGACAAGCGTAAAAGGGATGTATTCTTTACAGGTGCTATTTCTATTCTTAGCGGTTGTTTGCCAAATGTAACAGGTGTGTATTTTCAAGAAAGAGTTTTTCCTCACTTGTACACTTTCATCATTGCCCCGGCAGCAAGTGGTAAAGGAGTTTTGAAAAATGCAAAGCGATTAGCGGACAAGTACCACCAAAAGATATTGCAGCAAAGCAGGGATGCTCAAAAAGTACATGATAATGAAATGGCTGATTTTAAGCAGTTGGAACGTACCAAGAGCAAAGGAGAGCCAGCACCCGAAAAACCCGAAAAGCCACCTTTCAAAATAGTATTCATTCCAGCCGATTGCAGCAAGGCAAGAATGATAGAATACTTAAAAGCCAATGACGGCAAGGGCATTATTTGCGAAACAGAAGCCGATACAATGAGTGGAGCAAAAAAACAGGATTGGGGCGATTACTCAACCATTCTAAGGGCAGCATTTCACCACGAAACAGTATCAAGTACCCGAAAAACAGATAACCAATACGATGAAATAAACGACCCATGTTTGGCGGTGGCCATAACAGGCACACCTGCACAAGCCCCCAGGTTATTATCATCCGCAGAAGATGGTTTGTTTAGCCGTTTCTTATTCTATGCTTATAAAAATAAAATTGAATGGCAAGACCCATCACCGCAGAGCAACACCATTGTTTTTAACGACCACTTTGAGGCACTTTCTGAACAGGTTTTAGGCTTGATAAGCCTAATGGAACAATCACACACTACAATTGAATTAACCCCCTCACAATGGCTCACAATTAATACAGAATTTCCTTTAATGCTTTCAGAGGTTGTTACTTTCACAAGTGAAGATGCAGCAGGGGTAGTTTATCGTATGGGTTTAATATTCTTTAGGCTTTGCATGATATTATCAGCATTGAGAAAGTTTGAAAATGGAGAAATGACCGCTACAATTATTTGTACCGATGAAGATTTTAATACTGTCTTACTGATAGTTCAAACCTACTTAGAGCATAGTTTACTAATGTTCAATAACCTACCCAAGCAAAATGAAACCATGCAGTTTCATTCAGGCGATGGCAAACGCAAATTCTTTGAGGCTTTGCCCCAAGAATTTACAAGGAAGGAAGCAACCGAAATAGGCACTAAGTTTAAGCTATCTGCCAGAACGGTTGATGATGTGCTAAAATCTGCAACCGGGTACACCCTTACCAAAATCAAAGCAGGTTCATACCAACGCATTTGAAACTGTTCCTTCGGGGTTTTTTTTTTGCCCCACCAGTTCAAACCCTTCTACACATTGCAGAGTTTGCAGACTTTGAAGACTTTGCAAGTTTTGCAGGTTGGGGGTACAACCTTTCATATTTCTGCTTATATTTGCCGCAATGAAATTTTTTGCCTTCATAATGAGCATTTACCTTTTGGTGCTGTCATGCCTTCCATGCATTGACAGGCAGGAGCGTAATGTAATGGCTGAGCAAAAGATTTCTGCTACTACTCAGCAACAACAACACCAAACTGGTGACGAAGCCTGTACTCCCTTCTGTACTTGTTCCCACTGTCCTGCATCAGCTTTTTATCAGCCTTTGGCATTATACAAAATGCCTAAAATGCTATTTCAATCTGTGAAGTTTCGTTACAAAGTAGATTTTAACTCCTACGACTTCCATTCCATTTGGCAACCGCCTAAGATAGGTTAATCTCCAAATCACAACATTTCGTTTCCTTAATGCTATTCATCAGGCTTTATAGTTTGATGTTATTCATTTTACGTTGTGGTATGCTTCCCGGTTTATAGCCGTGATTAATCATATAAATCAAAAACAAATTGTCCATTAAAAGCAAAAAGAAAAAGCGTAAACCGCTTACTCTATTGCAGGTATTCAAAGCGGTAACGATAGCGATAATATGCATCTTGATGTTGTTGGCTATTGCTGCAAGGATTAACCAATACATAAAATTCATAAACAAATAAAATTTTCAATGTTTCAAAAAATAATTCAGTTCTCAATAAAAAACAAACTTGTAGTGGGGGCTTTTACATTGGCTCTCATTATTTGGGGCGTTATATCCGCTATGCGGTTACCTATTGATGCTGTGCCGGACATCACCAACAATCAGGTACAGATAATAACACAAGCACCTACATTGGGTGCTCAGGAGGTAGAGCAGTTTATTACCACACCTATTGAGTTGGCAATGGCAAATATTCCCAATGTAATTGAAAAGCGGAGCATGAGCCGGAGTGGTATTTCAGTAATCACTATTGTTTTTAAAGACAATGCTGATGTCTATTGGGCAAGGCAGCAAATAAGTGAACGCCTCAAAGAAGCAGAAGCACAAATTCCGCAAGGTTTAGGTGAACCAACTTTAGCACCCATCACAACAGGTTTGGGTGAAATATACCAATATATCATACATGCCAAAAAAGGTTATGAAAATAAATACACCGCTACCGATTTGCGTACCATGCAGGACTGGATTGTAAAAAGGCAGTTGGCAGGTACAGAGGGTTTGGCAGAAGTAAGCGGATGGGGTGGTTATGTGAAGCAATATGAAATTGCTTTGGATAATGACAAGCTCAATGCTATGAACATTACAATTCCTGAAATATACAAGGCATTAGAAAGTAATAATGAAAACACTGGTGGCAGCTATATAGAGCAACGCAGCAATGCTTATTTTATTCGTGGTTTGGGACTGGTAAAGTCATTAAGTGATATTGAAAAAATAGTAGTAAAAAACGTAAACGGCATTCCTGTATTAATCCGGGATGTGGCAACGGTACAGTTTGGCAGTGCAACACGGTACGGTGCAGTTACAAGAAACGGTGAAGGCGAAGTAGTGGCAGGAGTTACACTGATGCTGAAAGGTGAAAACTTTGTACAGGTAATTACAAATGTTAAACAGCGAATGGCACAAATACAAAAATCATTGCCCGAAGGTGTAGTAATAGAACCATTTATTGACCGAACAGAATTAGTAAACAGGGCAATGGGTACGGTAGAAAAGAATTTGATTGAAGGAGGACTGATTGTAGTGTTTGTATTGGTGTTGCTGTTAGGAAATTTTAGGGCAGGGCTGATAGTAGCTTCTGTTATTCCCTTAGCGATGCTCTTTGCCATTATTTTAATGAATTTGTTTGGTGTAAGTGGCAACCTCATGAGTTTGGGAGCTATTGATTTTGGGCTTATAGTAGATGGTGCGGTAATTATTGTAGAAGCAATTGTACACCGCATTTACATGAGTAAACATCATCATGTCGATTTGCAAAAACTTACACAGCCGCAAATGGATGAAGAAGTATTTCAGGCTGCATCCAAAATCCGTAATAGTGCTGCCTTTGGCGAAATAATCATCTTGATTGTTTACCTGCCCCTTTTTGCCTTAGTTGGTATTGAGGGCAAAATGTTTAGGCCAATGGCACAAACAGTTGCCTTTGCTATTTTAGGGGCATTTATTCTTTCATTGACTTATGTGCCAATGATGAGTGCATTGTTCCTTAGTAAAAAGGCAACACATAAACGCAATATATCAGATAAAATAATTGATTTCTTGCAACAACTTTATACACCATTACTCAATTGGGCTTTGCATTGGAAAAAAACTATTGTGGCTGCTATGGTAGTATTATTTGCCGGCAGCTTAATCCTGTTCAACAGCTTAGGCGGTGAGTTTATCCCGACATTGGAAGAAGGCGACCTTTCCGTTGAAATAAGCATGGCACAAGGCACATCATTAACGCAGGTAGTAGAAACATTTGGCAAGGCGGAGAAAATTTTAAAGGATAAGTTTCCTGAAATAAAACAGGCGGTAACAAGAATAGGGAGTTCTGAAATTCCAACCGACCCGATGCCGATAGAAAGAGCCGATATGATGCTTTCCATGAAGCCTAAAGAAGAATGGACATCTGCACATACCAGGGAAGAAATGATGGAAAAAATGGAAGAAGCACTAAGCATTTTACCCGGTGTAAATTTTGAAATTACACAACCAATGCAGATGCGGTTTAATGAATTAATTACAGGTATCAAACAGGATGTGGCAATAAAAATCTATGGTGAAGATTTGGAAATACTGAATGCTCAGGCAAATAAAATAGCAGGTTTGATAAAAAATGTAAAAGGAGTAAGTGAACCTTTTGTAGAAAAAATAAGCGGCTTGCCACAAATACAAGTGGAGTATAACCGTGATAAAATTGCACAATACGGATTAAACATCAGTGATGTAAACATGGTGCTGAAAACTGCTTTTGCAGGAAATGTGGCAGGTGTTGTGTTTGAAGGAGATAAACGGTTTGACATGGTAGTACGGTTGCAAAAAGATTTGCGGAAAGACTTCAGCAATATTGAAAACCTTTATGTGCCATTGCCATCAGGCAACAAAGTGCCTATTAACCAGGTAGCAAATATTTCATTCAAAACAGCCCCTGCACAAATAAGTCATGAGGATGGGCAGCGTAGAACTTTTGTAGGTTTCAATGTTCATGGCAGAGATGTTGAAAGCACGGTAGAAGAAATACAACCCATATTAGATGAAAAACTAAAACTACCTTCAGGTTATTACTATACCTATGGTGGTCAGTTTCAAAACCTGAAAGAAGCAAAGGCAAGGTTAGGTATTGCAGTGCCGGTAGCATTATTACTCATTTTAGTATTGCTCTACTTTACTTTCAACAGTGTAAAACAATCATTCCTGATTTTTACCGCAGTTCCATTATCCGCCATTGGTGGCATCATTGCTTTGTGGCTAAGAGGTATGCCATTCAGTATTTCGGCAGGTGTTGGTTTTATAGCTTTGTTTGGTGTAGCAGTATTAAATGGCATTGTATTGATTGGTTACTTCAACCAGTTAAAAGACGAAGGCATTACCGATATATATGAAAGGGTAAGAAAAGGTACAGCCATAAGGCTGCGTCCTGTAATTATGACGGCAGCAGTTGCATCATTAGGGTTTTTACCAATGGCACTTTCCACAGGTGCAGGTGGTGAAGTGCAAAAGCCATTAGCCACCGTAGTTATTGGCGGTTTAATTACAGCTACGCTTTTCACCTTGCTTGTACTTCCTGCACTCTACATTTTATTCAACACTAAAATTAATTTCAAACTAAATAAAATGAAAAAAACAAAACTCCCCGGCAATACAGCGGCTGTGTTGTTGCTGTTTACATTCATCAGTTTGTTTGCAGAAAAATCTTATGCACAAAGCAATCAAAAAACTTTACAGGAATGTATTGATATAGCTTTAAAAAATAACCTGCAAATAAAGGGAGCCGACCTATACATTCGGCAATCTCAGGTACTGCAAAAAACAGGTTTTAATCCTGATAAAACAAACCTGCAATTGACACAAGACCCAACAAGTGGCGGCAATATTGATAACAGCATAGGCATTACTCAAACCATTGCTTTCCCTACTGTGTATGCTAATCAAAATAAACTACTGAAACAGGAAACATTATTAGCACAAAAATCAAAATTGCTATCACAGAATGAAATAATAAAAGAAGTAACCGAAGCCTATTACAATTTGGTTTATAGTTCACAAAAAATAAAGCTGTTGCAACAGCAGGATAGTATTTACAGCAACTTTCTCAAACGGGCTACCCTTCGCTATAATACAGGTGAAACAAACCAGTTGGAGAAAATGCAAGCCGAAAGCAGATACAAAGAAAACCAATTGCAGTTAAAGCAAGCCAATACAACATTAAGCAGTTATCAATTGGTATTGCAGAAATGGCTGAATACATCCGAACCGGTAATGCCAAAAGAAAATGAATTACCCAAGATGCCGGATGATTACAAGTTTGACACGGCTGCAATAAAATCAAATCCGCTGATAGAGTATTATAATCAACGGCTGAATGTAAGTACATCACAAATAAATTTGGAGAAAAGCAAGCTACTTCCTGATTTGAATGTGGGCTATTATCATCAGGCTATTATCAAAGGGTTTGACCCAGCAAAAATTAACCGTAATTATTTCCCTGGTACAAGGATAGCAGGATTTCAGGTAGGTATTGGAGTGCCGTTATTCTTTGGTTCACAAAAAGCAAAAATAAAAGCTGCCAAAATTAATAATACGTTGATTGAAACAGAACGGCAGCAAACCTTGCTATACATGCAAAGTAGTTATGCAGTGCAATACAACGAATACCTGAAAGCAAAAGAAGGTTTGCAGTATTACGAAACCACAGGTTTAAAACAGGCAGACGATATTATCAGAATTTCAAACACAGCATACACAAAAGGCGAAATTGGTTACATGGAGTATATCCAAAACCTGCAAACGGCTATCAATACAAGGCTGCAATATACCGATGCAGTGAACCAGTTCAATCAGTCCATTATATTGTTAAACTACTTAAAAGGAAATAAATAAAATGAAGTCAATAAATATAAAATCAATCATAGCATTTGCACTCTTTGTAGTTGCAATCGGTTTTACATCCTGCAAATCGGGCAATAAAACGGAAACAAAAGAAACAACTAAAGTTGAGGAAACCCATTCAGAAACCATAGAAGTTTCGGAGGAGCAAATGAAAGCCGTAGGCATTGAGTTAGGTACAATAGAAATGAAAAATCTAAACAGTGTGGTAAAGTCAAGCGGACAATTGGAAGTGCCCCCACAAAATAAAGCCGATGTAAATTCATTGGTGTCCGGCATCATTAAAAAAATATTAGTGTTGGAAGGCAACTATGTTCGCCAGGGGCAAACAGTAGCAATATTAGAAAACACAGACATTGTGAAGTTGCAGCAGGACTACCTCATGCTGAAAAAAGAATTTGTTTATTCTGAGCAGGAATACCAACGCCAAAAAGAACTTAATACCGAAAGTGCAGGTACAGGCAAAGTATTTCAACAGGCAGCATCTAAGTATGAAACAGATAAAGCAAGGCTGAAAGGGATAGAAACACAATTACAGCAATTAAACATCAGTCCTGCATCTGTAGCAGATGGAAAATTTGTAAATCAAATTCCCATCACTGCACCTATCAGTGGTGTAATAGGGCATATTCCCATAAAAACAGGCAGCTATATTGATATGCAAACCTCCTTAATGGATATTGTAGATAACTCACAAGTTCATTGTGATTTGCAGGTGTATGAAAAGGATTTGTTTAAAGTAAAGAATGGGCAGACAGTAGAGTTCATTCTATCCAATCAGAACAATAAGCAAATAACAGGTACTATTTACGGTATCAATCAATCTTTTGAAAATGAAAACAAATCGGTAATTGTACATGCCAAAATCAACAATACAGGCGGCATCAAATTGTTACCGGGTATGTATGTATCTGCATTGATTAATGTAGGTAATCAAACAGTACAGGCAGTTCCTGTTGATGCAGTGGTAAGTGCAGAAGGCAAGCAATATATTTTTATGGTTGTGGATGAGGAAAGCGAAGGTAAAGAGAAGGCTGAAAAAAAGGAAGCAGGGGAAAAGTCAGAAAAGAATACAGAAGCCAAAGCTGAAAAGCATATTCAGTTTAAAAAGATAGAAGTAACCACAGGTGTAACAGAATTGGGCTACATAGAAATTACGCCATTGGAAGAAATACCGAAAGGTGCAAGGATTGCAACCAAAGGTGCATTTTATGTATTATCAAAAGCCAGTGGTGGTAAAGAGGAAGAATAATAATAACTAAATCAATTTTCATAAAATGATAAATACAGCCCCAAATCATAAGCATACTTACGATGAACAAGGCAGGATGACCTGCTGCACATTAGAAGAAAAAATCTATACCGAAGCAGGTGCAGAACAACTGCTGCATAAAAAGAAAACCATTGATAGTGGACAAGATAAAGTCCAATTGCAAGCTCATAGTAGTGTATGGAAACAATACCTGCCAGCCATTATCAGTTTCGTTATGTTGCTCATTGGCATTGCGTTGGATAATTATTTCAAACCCTCATTCTTTACAAACTATGTACGCCTTGCATGGTATGCTATTGCATACCTACCTGTTGGTTTACCGGTAATAAAAGAAGGATGGGAAGCCAGTCTTAAAAAAGAGTTCTTCACCGAGTTTACATTAATGGTATTGGCCACTATGGGGGCTTTTGCCATCGGTCAATATCCCGAAGGTGTTGCGGTAATGTTATTCTATGCCGTTGGTGAATTGTTTCAGAAGGCAGCAGTTAATAAAGCAAAAAACAATATCAAAGCCTTATTAGATGTCCGTCCATCTTCTGCCAGCGTTTTAAGGAATAATAAATACGAAGAAATAAAACCCGAAGAAGTAGAAATAGGCGAAACCATACAAATTAAAGCAGGCGAAAAAATTCCGTTAGATGGTGAAATGTTAAGTGAGGGCAGCAGCTTCAATACCGCAGCACTTACAGGAGAAAGCAAACCAAAATCTATTTATAAAGGAGCACAGGTATTGGCAGGTATGCTAAACCTTGATAAAGTAATTGAACTGAAAGTAACCAAAAAATTTGCCGATAGTTCCCTTGCACGGATTTTGGAAATGGTGCAAAATGCTACTGCAAGAAAGGCAAAAACAGAATTGCTGATAAGAAAATTTGCCAAAATCTATACACCTATCGTTTTCTTTTTGGCAGTAGCATTGGTGGTGGTTCCCTACTTTGTTCTAAGCAATTATGTGTTTAATGATTGGCTGTACAGGGCTTTAATTTTCTTAGTTATCAGTTGCCCTTGTGCATTGGTTATCTCTATTCCATTGGGCTATTTTGGCGGCATAGGTGCGGCTTCAAGAAATGGTATTTTGTTTAAAGGTTCTAATTATTTAGAGTTAATGACCAAAATAAATACCGTTGTGATGGACAAAACCGGCACACTAACGGCAGGTGTTTTTAAAGTGCAGGCAATTGTAACTAACGGAATGGACAAAACAGATTTCATAAAAACATTAGCTGCATTAGAAAGCAAATCAACACATCCTATTGCCAAAGCCATTGCCGAGTATGAAAAGAACGAAACACAAACTTACCAGGCGACAGAGATAGAAGAAATTTCAGGGCATGGCTTAAAGGGAAATGTGAACGGGAAAGAAGTATTGGCAGGTAATACAAAACTGCTAAAGAAATATAATATCACATACGATGCAGCTATTGACGAAATTATAGAAAGCATTGTAGTGGTAGCCATAGGCAACCAGTATACAGGTTATGTATTGATAGCCGATGAAGTAAAAGAGGATGCACAGGAAGCCATCAGGCAAATGCACCTGAACGGCATTAAACAAACCATAATGCTTAGTGGCGATAAAAATTCCATTACCCAAAAAGTAGCAAAACAAATTGGCATAGATACCGCCTTTGGCGATTTGCTACCAGAAAACAAAGTACAGAAAGTAGAAGAACTAAAACAGGACAAGACAAAAATCATTGCATTTGTAGGCGATGGCATCAACGATGCACCCGTATTGGCTTTAAGCGATGTGGGCATTGCAATGGGTGCAATGGGCAGCGATGCAGCCATAGAAACAGCCAATGTAGTGATACAAACAGACCAGCCTTTAAAGATTGTAACCGCCATTAAAATAGGCAAAGCCACCAGGAGCATTGTAATACAGAATATCATTTTAGCATTTGCAGTAAAAGCCATTGTATTGGTATTGGGTGCAGGTGGTTTAGCCACCATGTGGGAAGCCGTTTTTGCGGATGTTGGAGTGGCTTTATTAGCAATATTAAATGCGGTGCGAATACAACGGATGAAGTTTTAAATTTGCAATGTATATATTTAAATAAAGGAGGCTAATATTTGTAATATTATTGACTAACTGATAAAATAAAGATTGGCTTATGCAACAAACACTACAATTAAATATCATTCCATTTACAGCCCCCTTGCAGGAGGCTGAATTTGCTTTTTATACAACAAAGCATGAAGGATATTGCCCCATCCACAAAGACGATTTAAACGGTGCTATTGAAGGCATAATTGATGAAAGTGAGTTGCATTATGGCAACTGGTTATACACTGATTTTCTGCCAGCCAAAGAAGATGCAATTGTTATTACAGTAAACCTTACCGATTGTAAATATTTTGCCCAGCACTATTACAGGCATATTATCCGTAATCACTTCAAAGGAGTTGCGGATATTATGCGTAAGAACTTTACCAATGAAATTATTTTATGATTTTGCAAAAAGTAATAAATCTGAATTTATTACTTTTACTTTTAATGAAGGAGAACTAAAATGTGGTAGTTCTATTTATAGTTTAGGTAGTATCAAATTAGAAAAAGTTGATTGGAATGATGATCTCGATTTACAAATTAATTACGATGAATATTCACTCATATATGAATTTTTAAATAATGGTATAGGATTTATTGAAAAACACCAGCTTGAGCAAAAACTAGAAAAAGCAAATAGTAATTTAAATTCATCTATAAACAAGGCCTTTGAATTATTGAAATTTTATAAAATAAAAAAAGAGGATTTGAGGAAATTCAGAACAGATAAAAAGAAGAAATTAAATTAACGCATTGTCCAGATATCTCCTCATTAACGGATTATTTTTCTCGATTGGATGTTAAGATACTCATGATCCAATACGTCCTTTAAAACATCACTTATATCCATCAAGAAACATTTCTTTATTTGTTAATCTAATAAGTAAAGTAAATCCTAAAATAAAAGGTATAATTGTATAAATTAAAACTGATACCAAAATCGCATAACCTGGTTCTTTGGGTGTTATAAATCTAATACAAGTAGTCCATTCAATACAGATAATCAAGTACATAAAAAGGCCCATAAGAATGAGTGACCAACCTAGCGCTTTTTTTAGTATATAATCTATTGATTCTTTTCCAGTCATCAATTAAATGAAATTTAGCCAACAAAGTTATACCCTATAATCAAACTATACATTCAGTATATATACTGAATAACCTCTTCCAAAACAGGAAAAGGTGGTGATATTACCCATTTTAAGGTAGTACCTGAGGAGGTAAAAATATTTTACGGTCATTTTATCGAAAAAAAATCACTAGTCCCCATTTCGACCTTTTCCGAAACAGGATAAGGTTTATTGTTCTTGGGAAGGGGGCCAAACCGGCCGGGGGGTTGGGTTTGAAGTCGTTAGACTTCGTCTATCCCGTTCGTTCCACTCACGTCTTCGTTGAGGGGTTTATTTTATGATGGTATCTAGAAAATAAGAGTAGTGTTCCTTAATATCTAGTATCCCCTGCAAACATCCGAGTTTATCATATTCAGTTAATAAACCCTCAACATCCTTTTCGTTAGTATAAAAAATCAGTAATTCAAATCTAGTCCAGTTTAATATCCTAACTAACTCCTTTACATTAATAGAAAAATCAATTTCCTCTTCAACAGTTATTGTTTTTAAATCTAGTTCAACTAGCTTTTTCATTTTATCTATTTCTAATTTAATTATATCTATAGATTTACTATCTACTATTATATTAGATATATCT
>CAJATB010000143.1 GCA_903944755.1 uncultured Bacteroidota bacterium | reverse complement strand
CGCTTGCATAATTGAATAGGCCAACAAGAAATAACCAAAGAAATATCTTTTTCATAAGCTTCATATTTTATTGCTTTTAAATTAAGCTTATAAAGCTACTAAAAACTGCTTGTTATAAAGCGGTGAAATAATATTTATTGATGAGTGGCTTAAAGGAAGGGAATCTACACAAATTAACGACCAATAAAAACCATAAGTATTTGGATATCGCTAGGGTTGACACCACTTATACGACTAGCCTGCCCTATAGTAATTGGACGAATTTTTTTGAATTTTTGTAAGGCCTCAATAGAGAGCGCAGACAATTTATCGTAATCAAAATTAACGGGAATCATTTTATTTTCAAGGGTTAACATTCGCTCTACGATTTCTTTTTCTTTCTCAATATAACGCTCGTATTTAATTTGTATCTCTGCTTGTTCTAAATGATCTATTTCTTTTTCTGCTAATTTTTCTTTTAATTCAGTGCAGTTTTCAATCACTTGATTTAGGCTAATATTCGGTCGCAGTAAGAGTTTCGAAGCTTTTTGTTTTTCTGTTATGACCATTGAATCAATACTATTTAAGAAACCATTTACTTCATCAGGTATAATAGTTTGATTTGAAAGTATGGTTTTAATAGTAGCAACTTGATTTGTTTTTTCTTCAACCTTTCGCATTCTATCGGCACTTGCAAAACCAAGTTGATAACTTAATTCTGTTAATCTTAGGTCTGCATTATCTTGTCTTAATAAGGTTCTAAATTCTGCACGAGAGGTAAACATTCTGTAGGGCTCGTTGGTGCCTTTGCTGATAAGGTCATCGATCAAAACACCAATATAGGCATCACTTCTTTTTAGAATTAAAGGCGCTTTATTATTAATTTTTAAGTTTGCATTAATGCCGGCCATAATACCCTGACAGGCTGCTTCCTCATAACCCGTTGTACCATTAATTTGTCCAGCGAAATATAAGTTTTCTATCGCCTTCGTTTCAAGCGTATAGGTTAATTGAGTGGGTTGAAAATAATCGTATTCAATCGCATATCCCGGTCGGAACATACGGGCCTTCTCAAATCCTGGAACCTTACGAAGAGCTTGGTATTGAACTTCTTCTGGTAAGCTGGTACTGAATCCGTTTACATATATTTCAACTGTATTCCAGCCTTCTGGTTCTACAAATAATTGATGACGCTCTCTATCGGCAAAGCGATTAATTTTGTCTTCTATACTTGGGCAATACCTTGGACCCACTCCTTCAATTCGACCTTGGTACATAGGACTACGATCAAAACCAGTTCTTAATACATCGTGTACTATATTATCGGTATAAGTTATCCAACAAGAACGCTGATCTTTAGCCTTAATTCTTGGTATATCCATATAGGAGAAGCCCACAATTTCTTCGTCCCCCTTTTGTTCTTCCATCTTAGAATAATCTAAACTACGCCCATCAACCCTTGGCGGTGTTCCGGTTTTTAGTCGGTCCGACTCTAATCCAAAGGAAACCAATTGTTCGGTAATACCTGTTGCTGCTTTCTCGGCCACCCTTCCACCACCTATTTGTTTCTCCCCTATATGTATAATGCCGTTTAGAAAAGTTCCACTGGTTATAATTACAGCGTCTGATTCAATTTTATGACCTAAACTAGTAATTACTCCACAGGCTTTGTTGTTCTTTATGATTAATTCATTCACTGAATCCTGGTAAAAATCTACATTCGGGGTGTTTTCCAACATCTCCCTCCACTTACTTGCAAATAATTGTCGGTCGTTTTGGGCTCTAGGGCTCCACATAGCTGGTCCCTTGCTTTTGTTAAGCATTCTAAACTGGATCGTACTTAGATCGGTCACGATACCGCTATATCCACCTAGTGCATCAATCTCACGTACTATTTGCCCCTTTGCAATTCCACCCATGGCTGGGTTACAACTCATTTGGGCAATGGTTTGCATATTCATGGTGACCAATAAAACTTTGGACCCCATATTGGCTGCCGCTGCCGCTGCTTCGCAACCTGCATGGCCGGCGCCTACTACTATGACATTGTATTTGGGAAACATATAAGGGTGCAAAGATAAGCCTGGATTGAATACCAAGCAATTCAATTAATGCTCAAGCTAGATTCTTTATTAGAGGGTTTTTGAATAAAAGGTCCATTCCTCGACTAGAGGATTGCTTCGCTCATAAGACGAGCTCGGAACAGAATTAATACGCTCATGCACCTATAAAAGTATACGAAAAGGTTCCATGTGGAACGTTTTGGAGACAAATTGAGCTGGGGAAGCGGCATTTATATTCTCAAGCTCCTATAAAAGCAAAGTGGAAGGTTCCATGTGGAACATTTTGTAGCAAACTGGTCTAGGAAAGAAATTTTAGGTAGGATTTTAGCCATTTGTTCTCCTGGGCGCGCATTTCTTTGGCATCGGCGGGCTTTTTGTCCTTATAACCACAAAAATGCAGGGCACCATGGAAGATTACCCTTAATAATTCCTCGTTTAAGGGGGTTTTATGGGTTTTGGCATTGTCTTTTACTCGGTCAACACTAATATACACTTCTCCGATTAACTTTCCTTTGGTTTCAGAGAGGTCGAAACTGATAATATCGGTGTAGTAATTGTGTTTTAGATAAGCGTTATTAATATCAAGCAAATATTTATCTGAACAAAAAACATATTGAAGGGCCTCAATGCTTAAGCCTTCTTTTTTCAAAGACTTTTCAATAAAAGCCTTCAGGGCTAAGCGATTGCCAAGCGTTGCGTTTTTATCGGCCTTATGAAAAGTGATGTTCAAGCTCATAATAGATTGTTATTCAATGCTCCAAATTTCGTAACTATTTATGTAAAACAGAAACTATCTTTGCGTTAATTAATATGAAGAAACTATCTGATTTAAAAATGGGGGAGTCTGGCGTTATTCATTCTTTTGAAAATGACGAAATCTTTTTGAAATTAATGGAGATGGGCTGTATACCTGGAGAATTAATTACTGTGGAGCAAATTGCACCATTAGGTGATCCTATATCAATTTCGGTTGCTGGCTATCAATTAAGTCTTAGAATGAACGAGGCAGATAGTATTTTTATAGCACCCAATATTGATATAAACAACTGATAATCAATTATTTATAAAATGAAGATTGGTTTATTTTTTGGTTCCTTCAATCCTATACATAACGGCCATTTAATGGTGGCAAGTTATGTGGCCAATCATTCTGACCTTAAACAAGTATGGTTAGTGGTGTCTCCACAAAATCCATTGAAGCCACAAGGAAGTTTATTAAATGAATACGACCGATTGCATTTAGCAAAATTGGCGATTGAAGAAGATACACAACTAAAAGTATCTGATATTGAATTTTCCTTGCCCAAGCCTTCTTATACCATTGATACACTTACCTATTTAGCAGAAAAATATCCTCAGCATGAATTTTCTGTGATCATGGGAGCAGATAGTTTTCAAAATTTACCGAAGTGGAAAAATTTTGAAACCCTTGTAAAGAATTATCAATTCATCGTGTATCGTCGCGATGGTTATGATATTACCAATGAGTATGGTGCGCGTGTAATTATATTAGAGGCACCCTTATTACAATTGTCTGCCACCCTTATTCGCAACAATCGAAAAGAAGGTATTACAATACGTTATTTGGTGCCGGAAAAAGTGCGTGAAGAAATTGAGAAAAGTAATTACTTTAAGGAAGAAGGCGCGAATGCGCCTGATGTGAAGAAAACCCAATAGGCCTGAT
>CAJATB010000142.1 GCA_903944755.1 uncultured Bacteroidota bacterium | reverse complement strand
ACCGAGGAGGGCAGAGAGGAAGAAGTAATTACTCGTTTGGCAAGAGTTGGGTATGATTATACAATTGGCTATTTAAAAGGGGGGTTTGATGCTTGGAAAAATGCTGGAAAAGAAATAGACCAAATCACATCAATTTCTGCAGATGAATTAGCTGCAATTAAAGCAGCCGACCCTACTGCGTCTATTTTAGATGTCAGAAAAGCGTCCGAATATAGAAGTGAACACATTAAAGGGGTACAAAACGCACCACTTGATTTTATCAATGAGAGCATGGCTTCCATTAGTAAGGATAAAACCTACTATGTTCATTGTGCAGGGGGGTATCGTTCTATGATATTTGTTTCAATTTTAAAAGCAAGAGGCTTTGATCATTTAATTGATGTGCAAGGTGGCTTTAAAGAAATCAAAGAATCTGGAAAATTTAAAATTACAGAATACGTGTGCCCTACTACTTTACTTTTATAATTTACTAATTTATACATTTTAAAAAGCCATCTTTAAATTAAGATGGCTTTTTTTTGCATGCCTCACTACAATACTTAACTTCTTCCCAACAACGTTCCCATTTCTTTCGCCAACTAAAGGGCCTTCCGCATTGAATGCAAATTTTTTCAGGCAAGTTTTGTTTTTTAACACCTTTCATATGGGAACAGCTTATCGCTTTGAAATTTTATTGCCACTAATTTTTTGTCTGCTACATTTGAAACGTAACACGTTACTGCTTCTTAGTGCGCTATGTTTTGTTTTTCTTGAAGCCATCCTTTTTCTCCACATCCTAAAACTAGAAGGCTTAGAATTAGCCCGCATAAAGGCAATCACTTCCTTTTCGGTCAATCCGAACTGAAATTCAATCGCCTCAAAAGGAGTTCTGTCCTCCCATGCCATTTCAATTATCCTATCAGTGTCTTTAATAGTAAAAGGTTCCATACGGTTTATAACAATTTCTGCGTAGGATTGTTTAATATAGAATGAATTTACTGTAAATTTATAACCATATCAAAATTGGTCTATGAAACAGTTACTGCTAGTGCTATGTTTAGCTGCGTTTTTTGCAAACGCACAAACGCCCAAGACATTTATCCCTAGTAATTATAATGACGTTGACCGTAATAATAGAATTGAAAAAACTTTCCCTATAGTGGAGGCTTTATATAAAAAGTATGCCGAAAAAAATAATATACCTGGGTATGCTTTTGGAATTGTGGTTGACGGAAAATTAGTATTTAAAGGAAGCGGAGGCTATGCTAATTTGGAAGATAGTATTAAGGCAACTACTGCTTCCATGTTCAGAATTGCTTCCATGTCGAAAAGTTTTACAAGTTTAGCAATATTACATTTAAGAGATGCAGGTAAATTACAGCTCGACGATGCTGTTGAAAAGTATATCCCAGCCTTGAAAGGACAAGGGCTAACATTAGACGCACCTCCTATTACCATTCGCCACTTAATGAGCCATAGTGCTGGTTTTCCCGAGGATAACCCCTGGGGAGACAGGCAATTAGCAGATACAGAACAAGCGTTACTTGACATGATTAAAAAAGGAATTTCTTTTTCCAATACAGCGGGGCTTGAATATGAATATAGCAATTTCGGCTTTGCTATGTTGGGTTACATAATTCATAAAGTTTCAGGGTTAAGCTACGACACCTATATTCATAAATATATTTTAGCGCCAATTGGCATGGATGCAACTACTTTTGAATTTACAAATGTGTCAAAAAATACGCTTGCAAATGGGTATCGTTTTATTGACAATAAGTGGAGAAAAGAAACCTTATTGCATGATGGTATTTATGGAGCAATGGGCGGAATGATTACTTCAATTGATATGTTTAGCAAGTATGTTGCACTCCATGAACTAGCTTGGCCTGCAAGTAATAAGGCGGAGGTTTTCCCAGTCAAGAGAAGTACCCTTCGTGAAATGCACCAACCATCAAAATTCATTTCCTTGAACGATGCATATACTTTTCCAAGTGGACGTAAAACAGCAACCACGAATAGTTATACCTTCGGTTTAAACTGGATGACGGATGCTTTAGGCAGAACCAGTATTGGACATAGTGGCGGCTTGCCAGGCTACGGTAGTAACTGGCGCTTCATGCCAGACTACGGCTTGGGTATTATCTTTTTTGCAAATCGCACTTATGCCCCTGCTTCAACTATTAATATCGCTATTTTGGATACAATTGTACAAATGGCTAACCTAAAACCGCGTGTTGTAAGTATATCTCCAATATTAGCACAAAGACAAAAAGAATTAGTTGGCATTATTGCAAATTGGGAGTCAGTGCTTCCTATTTTTGCCGATAACTTTTTTGATGACTATCCCATGGATGCCTTAAAAAAATCATCCAAGCAACTATTCGAAGAAGCCGGGAAAATTATTAAAGTAAATACACTTGTTGCAGAAAATCAATTGAGGGGT
>CAJATB010000141.1 GCA_903944755.1 uncultured Bacteroidota bacterium | reverse complement strand
GCTGTAGTTGACCCAAATGGATTTTTTAAAACAGCATTAAAAAATACAAGCCAGATTAGTTTTAGTTTTCCTAATAATGTGGATACTAATAATTATACTAAACAGGGATTCACCGATATCCTAATACTTCCCAATTTTGAGTCAGACCAGAAAAAAGATTATATCCTGCGCTCCAAAAAATCAATGGGATTGATGTTGCAAGAAAGTATTTCTAATAGAATAAACAAGGCTATCGAGGACCGTATGCTGCAAGAAGCAGGCATTCAACAATCGGTATTAGATTCTATTCATACAGCTGCGCAATTCGCCGACCTTAAAGCTTATGAGGACAAAGGCAATTCTAGTAAGGAAAGTAGTGCAGGTTTAGCAATGGGTATTGGTTATGCAAGTGGCTTCCTAATTTATATCACCATGTTTATTTATGGCGCGATGGTTATGCGTGGCGTGATGGAAGAAAAAACAAATAGAATTGCAGAAGTTATAATTAGTAGTGTAAAGCCATTTGAATTAATGTTGGGTAAAATTATAGGCATTGGCGCAGTAGGGCTTACTCAATTTTTAATGTGGATTATTTTAATATTGGGCTTACTAGCTGTTGCTTCTGGTTTTATTCCTGCTGATATTCAACAACAAGTAACTGCCTTACAACAAGCGAATGGACAAATGGGTGGCCAAATGGCGCAGGCAAGTGAGTCTGCAGCACGTATTTATCAAATTCAACAAACCATTCAAACAGCCAACTGGCCTTTGATTATTTTTTGCTTTATATTTTATTTCCTAGGTGGCTATTTGTTTTATTCTGCTTTATTTGCTGCAGTAGGAAGTGTTGTAAACGAAGACCCTCAAGACGCGCAAAGTTTAATGTTCCCTATAACTATGCCATTAATATTTTCTTATATCATAACTAACATGGTAACACAAAACCCAAATACACCAATCGCTTTTTGGGCCAGTATGATACCATTTAGTTCACCCATGGTTATGATGGCAAGAATTGCTTACGGCGTTCCAGGAACAGTTGCCTATTGGGAGTTAGCTTTAAGTATGGGCATACTCATTGGTGGGTTCTTATTTACAACTTGGTTAAGTGGTAAAATATATAGAACTGGTATTTTACTTTATGGTAAAAAAATAACCTGGAAAGAAATGATTAAATGGGCATTTAAAAAAGCATAAAACTATAAAGCGATTCGAACATTCAAGCCTGCCCTAGTATTGGTGATAGGCGGGGATGACGATATATAAGGAGTTGCCTTACGTTGATCGAAGAAGAACCTTAAATTAATTTTACTATTCAAAACATAGTCAATTGAAGGCTGCAGGGTGAGTTCTTTTTGCCCGCCAGTGCCATAGGCATTTGATTGGTCTAACCTACTATTGCTGTTGTAAACATCACGCATTGAAACGTCCAACCTAAAAGTAAGGTCGTTGCTTAATTTATTATTGTTCAAGCCTGGAATATTGAATGGTAATTTCAGCCCACGCTTTCTATAACTAGTTCCAAATACCCATTCCGTACTATTGTTTTCACTTAATTGGTAGTCTACTAAACTAAGGGCTAATAACCTACTCTTCTTGTATTCAAAACGTAATGACCACTGCGTCTTTGTTGTTAAATTAAGGCCAATTAAAGGCTCCATTCTTTCCCCAATGGTAATATTAGGTATTAAGAAATAAGGCACGTAATTGCCGCTTAAAGTGTCTTTGAAAGAAGGCGCACCCCTTCTTTCAATATCGGTATACAATAATGAACTTGTAAAACTATTCATAGCTAAACTACCATTATAGCCATGTGACAATGTTATGTTCGAAAACCATTCTGCTAATATTGGAATTTTAGATAGTCCATTATAAAGTAGTGTCCAGTTTGGTTTAGGGAACATCCCCGAGAATGGATTTGAACGAATGTTTTTATTGTTTTGATTTAATAAGGACACCTTCTTTGGATCCTGGCCTGTATAGGCTGCAATGAAGGATGGAATTAGTACGTCTTGTGCATATTTACCATATCCAATGGCATAGCCATTAGGGTCCTTCTTAGTATCCCAATAAGGATTATTAGCTGCAACACGTTCAGAAATAATAGAACGATAATTTTGGAAAGCCTTAAACTGACTTGAAATTACATTAGGATCATGTACGTCAAAAAATGTGTTCAGCGCCATATAACTAATATTGAACCCGCCAGCCGACAAAGGATTTGCATGTGACTTTGTTCCATTAAAATCATAACTCGTATCCTTAAATAGTTCAGAATATTCTTTAGTAAACGACTTATTAAAATTAACGTCAATAATTAAACTTTTTATAGGCTCTATCATTAACCTAAGGTTTAATTTTTGTTCAAATCCTTGGCGGAACATTAAATTAAATGCACGGTCCTGTGAAAGCATTTGTTTTTTCTCCAAATTGTTTAACCAAGCGGTGTCGGGTTGACGACCAAACATATAATCAATATTTGAAGCTAATCCTGTATAATCCTTATCAATAAATCGTACACCCGACATAAAGCCTGGCAAACGACTATTAAAATTTTCGGCATAATCTAAATTACCACTTTGTAACATAGTTAAAAACTTAGCAATCCCTTTTAGGCCCGATGGTACATTAATAGGTTCATTTGCTTTTAATACTCTTTGCGCAATTTTTTCTTGCCTCCTAGCCTCTTTCCATTTTTGTAATGCAAGCGCTTTTTCTTTACCGGTCTTACCGGAAAGCGCCTCTTCTTTTGTCATTAATATTTTACTCGCTAACGGATTAGTTTGCGCCTGGCCATAACGGCCTTCCGAAAGTGCTGCTCTTAAATATTTTGACTTATTATAAAAATTACTAAAATTAAATTGTGCCGTTAATTGCTGAGACAGTGTATTTTCAATGGTATTGCCAAGTCCTTCGGCAAGCCTACTAGCGCCTATCCAATTATAGGTAGTGGATATATTGTAGCTTGACAATATCCAGTCTGTTAATGGAAACTTATTTGTAGGAATGTCATAACGCAACGATACTCTTTGGTTGTATAAAGTATTTCTGCCTGCCCTTAATAACATCCTTGTTAGAGAATCTCTCTTTTCCTTAGTGTCAATGCGCCCATTCGGTTCGTCAATTCTTGAATTTAAATTCGCAACAACATCTAAATTAATGGACTTGGTTAAAGGCCAACGCATATTAAAAATCCTACTCATTGTAAAGAACTTGTCAAAAGTAGTTTCAGTTTTATCGGTGGAACCGTCAAATGAATTAATAATTCTTGGTGTGAATTCTCCAAATTGCCTATCCAAAATTGTTCTGTAACTAATTAAACTTGGTTTAGGATTGAAATTAAATTCTTTAATTAAATTAAACCAAGGCGAAGCATTTTTAAAATACTTCTTAAATGGCTCAATTGACTTACCCGACGCATTATAAGTGTAACCAATAGCACCTCGCTGCTTAACCATTTTATTCATTTCTATTACAGGTCCGGTTTGGTTTAACTGTGAATAGGAATAACTAAAATCAAAATTACTTAAGCTTATGGGGGTTGTTCGTTTCCCAGGCAAGAAGCGCACATTCGTAAAATTCAATGTTTTAATAGTAGTTTGGTCGGCGGACATGTTGCGTATAGAATCTCTCACACGACCTTCGGTTGCATTTAGTTTTTCTTTGTATAATATATCTTTATTAAAAGGGTCGAACTCGGGATTTTCAATTGTTTTATTGATGCTCGCAAAAACCGGCAATGAAATTCTTGCTTTTTTAGGTAGTAGTTTTCCTGCTTCAATATTAGTCGCGATATCAAACTGCGTTAAACCCGTTTTAGCGCGTTCATTCATTTTCTGTTCAATGCCGCCAAAGCCTGCAGTCCTATTATTAGCAGAAATTGATAAAGTGCCTAAATCGGCTAGTACTAAGTCCATTCTACCCAATGCAGCCCATGAACCTCTTTCATCCAAATCCGATAAACGTAATTCATTCACCCACATTTCCGCATTCATTTCTGCTTGACTAGAAGTATTTTCAAATGCTACTAATAAGCCCCTTATTTCACCTAAGTTTGGATTACCCATAACAGCATAAGTATGGTTATTGCTTTGAAGTTTAGAAAACTTAACCACTTGTGATTGGCCACTTGCACTTCTTTCAATGTTAAGCTGATCTCTTTCTAATTTCAACCTCACCAAATCATTTAAACTTAAATTCATTTCATTTTCCGAAGGCCAAACCAAATTTGATTCGCCATTAGAATACGTTTTTTGCTGCGTAGTGGTTAATGGAATACGAATTTCATAGAAGTTATTTTGAAAATCTTGCCCCATTCTAATTACAGCTGTAATTACACCCTTCTCGGTTTGGTTCAGTCTATCTTTATTTTCTGCGTGTAAAAACATAGACAACTTACCGTAACGACGAATGTCAATATTCATTGTTTTAAATACGCCTCTTGGTGTTTTGTCTTTTTGTAAACGGCTAACTTGAACACTTAATGATTGTTCATTTTGTAAAAGGTTCACCCCATTATTACTTAACAATTGTACGCGCTCAATACCTGGAGGAAT
>CAJATB010000140.1 GCA_903944755.1 uncultured Bacteroidota bacterium | reverse complement strand
ATTCAAGAGTATACCGGATTTGTTAGTCCTGGTATTTTTGCCATGTTTATATTAGGTTTCTTCTGGAAAAAAACAAGTTCTAATGCAGCTTTGTTTGCAACGGTGGGGGGCTTTGCATTATCTATATTTTTTAAATTTATTCCTTCAGTTATAGATCTTTCATTTTTGCAACCGTACGGATTTACCACACTAGTAAAGCATACGGATGGCAGTTCTTTATATGAAATTCCTTATATGGATAGGATGGGTTTTGTATTTATAATTTGTGTTATTGTAATGTATATCATCAGTAAAATTGATTACAAGAGAGGCATAAAAACCAATGGTTTGGAAGTCGATCGATCCATGTTTAAATTGAATAATTCTTTTGCAGTAGGGGCATTAATTGTTGCGGGCATATTAGTTGCCTTATACTCCTTCTTTTGGTAGAAGAATAACTTTTCTAAATAGGTATGGAATAGGGTAGGTAGTTCTTGGAGAATTACCTACCTTTTTTTATTAGTCATGTCCTATTATTCCAATAAATTAAGTAAATAATTGATTTATAAGAGAAGGCTTGTTTTTTTTGAATTTATTCATGTTTTAGGCTTAAAATTGACAATTTAGTAGTTACTTTGCGCCTTTCTACCAAAAATGTTCAAAACACTAGTAACGATCTGCTTTATTGGGTTTCTGTCAACTATTTCAGCACAGGAAATTGTTAAATCTAAAAGCTCCTTAGGTACCATTTCGGGTAATATAATCGATGGTAAAACTGGCAAACCATTGGCTTTTGCTGGCGTGAGTCTTCAGCGTCCTACCGACACAGCGGCATTTATTAACCGTGTAGCAGACAAAAATGGTGGATTTGATTTTCAGAAATTGAATCCAGATTATTACAAATTGTCTATCACTACTGTTGGTTACTCTACTTTAGCAATGGATAGTATTCGTGTACACAAAGACAAGATAGATATTTTTTTGGCAGACCTAAGGTTGAATGAGGCTACTACTTCCATGAATGAAGTGATCATCTATGCCGAAAAGCCAATGATTGAAAGCAAAGAGGGGAAATTAATTTTTAATGTTTCTGAGAGCCCTTTGAGCAGCGGAAGTAGTGCATCTGAGATGCTTCGTAATTTACCGTTAATGAATGTAGATGGTGATGGCACACTTTTAATGCAGGGAAAAACTCCGCTAATTTTAATGGATGAGAAACCTGTAAATCTAAGCGGCCAACAGTTGTCTGATTTACTAGAAAGTTTACCGGCTAATGTAATTGAAAAGGTAGAAATAATGAGTAACCCTCCTCCTGAATATGCAACCTATCCTGGAGGCGTTATTAATATTATAACCAAAAAGGGTCGAATTGGTATTTATGAAAGAATCGGAATCAGTAGTGGAACTAGAGGAGATAAAGGGATCTCTGGTAATTTTAATTATCGTACTAGTAAACTTAATTTAACTACCAGCTTAGGTGTGGGTAGTGGTATTGATAAAGGTAATTCTTATTCCCACAGACAAAATATTTATACAGATTCGGTTAATTATTTTTATACGAATACAGAATTTTATAATCGATATATCTATCCCAATATGCGGGTTCAGGCAGATTATGATT
>CAJATB010000139.1 GCA_903944755.1 uncultured Bacteroidota bacterium | reverse complement strand
GTTGGTATTCCCCTTTTTCGTTAGTAAGTGAACCTTTTCTTGTGTCGGGAAAATAGATGGTTGCGCCTTGTAAAGCCTGCCCTGTTGTGGCATCGGTCACTTTACCTTTTAAAATAGCTGCAGTTTGCTTGTTGTTTTGTTGCTGCGGCTTTTGTTGTGCGTTTAACGCTTTTGGCATTTGTGTTATTGCCAAAGAAAATAATAGAATGTAAAAATACTTGAACATGTAAATCAATTTAATCAAAATGAAAATTAAATACCAATGCGCGCTGGTTTAAATACAATTTAAAATGCGGCGCGTTTTTCTATTTCAACTATGCGGTTGGAGGCCCTCTTGATTCAAATGTAAAATGAGTAGTAGAATAATAATTAGCCGTAAAGAAGGTATTAGAAACCTTAGCCATTGTAGGCGCTGCTATTATTATTTCAAAATTGTACTGTAAAAAGGGGGCGGTAGCTACTAAGTTATCGTAACTACAATGTATGCTTGATTTTTCAACCTGGTCTATAGGAAAGTCCTGGTGCACATCACAAGTTGTTGGGTCCACGTGATGGGCCACTATGTCGTGTATTGATTTTTGCGGCGTAATGCTGAACGCAAAAACAAATAGCATGACTAGTGCTATGAACTTTCTTATGATTTGTTTATATAACAATTTGAATTGTTTGTATGACAAAGTTACGGTAAATGTTTGTTACAAATTTGTCAATAAATTGGATTGCCTATAGGATGATCGGCGGTAAATTCTATACCCAAAAGTTTAGCCATTGTTGCTGCTAGTTGTTTTTGATAAATGGTATTTGTCTGCGCATTTGTGATTAATGGCTTACCAAATAACTCCTTTGCATTTGAATTTAAGGCAGGTGGCCCAATAATAGCAAACCAGGTTGCATTTGCCCCATTTACATCCGCTCCGTGATCGGTCCATGCGCTTCCAAAACCACGACCATGGTCGGTGGTAAGTAATATATAAGTATTGTCCTTATAGCCTGGCATTGCTTGCACCCAATTCCAAATATCGCCTATCCATTTGTCCACCATATTTGCAGCATCTAAATAATTGCTATAGTTCCCATGATGTGCCCATTCGTCGGTTTCGCCATAACTAATAAACATAGCTTTAGGCTGTTTTGTTTTTAAATAATGCATAGCCTGATAATGCGTAAATACGTCCAAACATTCTACTTCTTTAAATGGCTTATAACTATCGGTTAATAAATTGCCTAACATTTTTGAGGTAGGGTCACTTAACACTTGTGTGATGGATTCAAATGCATTAATTACAGGAAAGCCTGAAACTTTTTCATTCAATATTCTATCAAATGCATCCCATGCGCCAAAGGCAGCTACCTTACCTTGATATGCATTTTGTTTGTTTAAAAAAGCAAATAAGTTACTATGCGGATTTGGCTTGTAGTCGTTGCTATTTATAGCTGGGTCGGCGTATCCCGTTAATAGTTCATTGTAACCTGGGTAGGAAAACCAATGAGGATTTTCTACAGCTGCTTTATTATTTGTATTCCTATCACCAAAAACTATAATGGATTTTCCATTTCCATTGTTTATGACATTGCTATTTGAATTGTTTTGTAAACTAGTATTTGAAAACAAGAACGGTAATAGTTTTTTCTTTCTTTCATCGGCATTTGTTGCACCATATTTTTTTGCAATGTATGCACTATCGCCATGATTGAATTTATTTTGATTTGCTATACTTGTATCCACACCTCCAAAAACTTCTTGCCATCTTAGCCCATCAGTTGTTATAATAATTAAGTTGGGGGCAATTTTTTGTAGCGCTAGTTGTTCACTATTTTTATTTTGCGCATGTACTTGTGTTGTAAAAAAGCAACCAAAAATAAAAATACTGCGTAGGATAAAATGCACCCCACTACTTTTGCTTTTTTTTATTGTAACAATTTTCACATTAGCGTCCCCCTTGTTAGTTTTCATAGTTTGCTTTTAGATAACTTAAAATTAAGGAAGAAGAAGCAAGAACAAATATGTTCTTTTTTTAATATACTTGCAACATTTATCTCTTCAATATTTTTATAACGTATTAATAATAAATGCTTTATATGTATTGTTTGGCTAAACAGCCAAATTAGTATAACTTTGTTGTTTAAACATTGAAATTATGAAACTAATAGATGCATTGAACTGGCGCTACGCGACCAAGAAAATGAATGGTCAGCAAATTCCTGCTGAAAAACTGAACACTATATTGGAAGCAATTAAATTAGCTCCAAGTTCATTAGGCTTAACTCCTTATAAAGTAATTGTAATAGAAGACGCTGAAACAAGAAAACAATTGCAGCCGCATTTTTATAACCAATCACAAATTGTAGATGGTTCGGCTGTAGTAATTTTTGCTACTTGGACAAATATTACAGAAAAAGAAGTGGCTGCATACATGCAAGACATTGCTGAACAAAGAAGTGTGCCAGTTGAATCATTAACTGACTTTTCAAACATGATTAATGGTTCATTAAAAAATCAAACACCAGAACAAGCACAAATTTGGGCTGCGAAGCAAACTTATATTGCTTTAGGTTTTGGTTTAGTGGCTGCTGCTGCTGAACAAATTGACGCTACTCCTATGGAAGGCTTTAACCCTGCAGGTGTGGATGAAGTATTAGGTTTGAAAGAATTAGGATTACATAGTACTGTTGCAATTACATTAGGTTACCGCGACGAAGCTGGTGATTATTTAGTGAATGCTAAAAAAGTAAGATACAACGACGAGAAGTTGTTTATTAAAAAATAGATTTAGCGTTTTTTAATGATTAGTGTTAAAAGTATTATTGTAGCAAGCAATTGTACTTACCTAAGCGGCCCTATTTCGGGCCGCTTTTTATTTTAAACTAGTTGAGCGATTAAATGTATATGCACTTTACTGCATCATCCATGCCTTAAAGGCTTTGTAGCTTGGGGCTAATGGAATGGATACTTTTTCCTTGTCCAATAAAAATTTTACTGACGCTGGTATTTGCAGTTGTTCGCCTATGGCTTCTTCCACCACTTCGGGAAACTTTACAGGATGCGCCGTTTCTAAAATGATAGCTCGATGCACTTCATTATTTTTAGTAGCATCTAAACCCAGTTTAGGTGGATGGTTTAAAGTTGCTAAATATTTTTCGGCCGCTATAAAAGCTACGGCGCCGTGTGGATCCAATATATAATTAAATGTTTTGTATACCCTTGCGATAGTTGCTTTAGTATCGGTATCACTTACCTGATAACTTGTTAACGCATTAGTGAGTGCGCTAAAGTTAGATTGCATTATTTCCATAATACGCACAAAATTACTTGGGTTACCTACATCCATTGCATTTGATACAGTTGCTACCGATTGTCGTACTTCGTATTTTTCGGTTGCTAAATACCTTGTTACTACATCGTTCGCATTACAAGCTGCTATAAAATGTCCTAATGGTAAACCACTTGCTTTTGCCATCATACCTGCACATATATTTCCAAAGTTGCCACTTGGTACTACTATATTCATTGGAACATCATCTCCATAATTTGCTACCCATTGCTGCCATGCGAAAAAATAATACAACTGTTGTGGTAGCCAACGTGCTACATTTATTGAATTGGCTGAAGTAAGTGTATACTTTTTATTTAAGTCGGCGTCCATGAATGCTTCCTTTACAATTGCTTGGCAATCATCAAAAGTACCTTCTACTTCCAATGCTGTTATATTTTGTCCGCAGGTGGTTAATTGCAATTCTTGTATGGGACTTACTTTCCCTTTTGGATATAATATTATTACATTCACCCCTTCAACACCTAAAAAACCGTTTGCGACTGCACCGCCCGTGTCTCCCGATGTGGCCACCAACACCGTTGTGGTTGCATTGGTCCCTTTTGAAAAATAGCCTAAACATCTACTCATGAATCTTGCACCTACATCCTTAAAAGCAAGTGTTGGTCCATGAAATAATTCAAGGGACCATATATTGTCGGTGATTGGAACTAGTGGAAAATTAAAATTAATTGTCTCAGTACATATTTGCAATAAAGTTGCGTCGTCAATTGTGCCTCCAACATAAGGGCGCATAACTTCAAATGCTAATTCCCCTTTTGATACTGTTTTAAACTTTTGTATAGCTGCAGCACTTAACTGTGGAATCTCGGCTGGAAAATACAACCCCTTATCAGGCGCCTGTCCCGTAATTGCGGCTGTTTTAAAATCCACATTCAGAGATTGTTGCTGTAAACTATAATACTGCATTGACTTTGTTAATTTATTACTTCTACCCCTTTTTCATTAATTGTAGTTACATAAGTATGATGTGCTAAGCCCAAGCCTGTATATAATTTTATCATTTCCGCTTCTACTGCTAAGGCTGTTTCTTTTCCCTTACTTAACATAAATATACTTGGGCCCGAACCTGATATACCACCTCCCAATGCCCCCGCTTTTTTGCAAGCTATTTTTAATGCATCAAAACCTGGTATTAATATGGAACGCACTGGTTCAATAATTACGTCTTCCAAGGACCTTCCTATTAAATCATAATCCTTTTTCATTAACCCGGCCACTAAGCCTGCTATATTTCCCCACTGTTTTATTGCGTCCTTTAATAATACCTGATGTTTTAAGATACTGCGCGCGTCGGATGTTTTTACTTCTATTTGCGGATGCACTATGGTTACATGTAATTCGGGAGAAGGCAATGCAATTATTTCTAATGGAAAGATAGAACGCACTAATGTAACACCGCCGAATATACAAGGTGCTATATTATCGGCGTGCTTTACCCCTGATGCCAATTTTTCACCATTCATTGCAAAACGAACTAAGTCATCATTGCTAAAGGGTTTACCTAATAAATGATTAGCTCCAACCACCGCACCTGCAGAACTTGCTGCACTTGAACCCACACCACTTCCTGGCTTAATTAACTTATTAATTTTTACATCAAATCCTACATTATTGGGAACACCTGCTGGCCTTGTACTTGCGAAGCGTTCTGCATATTCTTCAATGAGTGCGATTAACGCTGCTCCTGCTACATTTTTTTCTGGATCGGTTGGTAAATTGTAATGGTCTATATTAATAATTTTGACACTTGCTTCGTTTGGCAGGCGTTCCACCATTTGCATTTCCATTTCATCATACGGATTATTAACAGCAAAGCCTAGTATGTCAAATCCACACACCATATTGGCTACAGTGGCGGGAGCTTTTATTTTTATCCATTGATTCATTGGTACCATACTATTCAATTACTATTTATTCCTAGTTGTTATATTTTATTTACTAATACTAGTTTTAGTTTCTTTACTATTACTATTTATAATTTCTTTACTATTACTATTTATTCTAAAATTAATAAAACTGCTTAGGTAATTAAACCCTAGCTGCTCTTATAATGTCAGCAAATACACCCGACGCCGTAACATCGGCTCCTGCACCCGCTCCCTTTATAACCAATGGTAATTCAGGATAACGCATGGTATAAAATAATACCAAATTATCCTTGCCGTATAAATGGTAAAAATCCGAAGACGGTTGTATATGCTGTAAGCCAACTTTAGCAACTCCTTTCCCATTTACATCGTTTTCAAACTTCGCCACAAATTTTAATTTGCAATTTTCGGCCGCTGCCGCTTCATATAGTTTTTTGAAATGTGGTTCTTGCTTTTCCATCTCTGCATAAAAATCGTCCACAGTTCCGTTAAAACAGGATTGTGGTAAAAAAGCTTCATTGGCTATATCCTTCATTTCAAGTTTTGTGCCTGCCTCGCGTGCTAAGATCATTATTTTACGCATTACATCGGTGCCTCCTAAATCCAACCTTGGGTCGGGTTCGGTGAAACCTAGGTCCTGCGCTTGCTTTACCACTTTTGAAAAAGACACAGTACCGTCGTAATTGTTAAATACAAAATTTAATGTACCCGACAATACTGCTTCAATTTTATTTATAATATCACCACTTCTTATTAAATCGTTTAAGGTACCTATTATTGGTAAACTTGCTCCCACATTCGTTTCATACAAAAAAGCTGCATGGTATTCCCTTGCCAACGATTTTAATTTTGCATAATGTTCGTAGGGTGATGAACATGCAATTTTATTACATGCAACCACCGATACGGTTTTACTTAATAACTGCGCATACACATTGGCAACAGTCTCGTGCGCTGTTACGTCTACAAAAAT
>CAJATB010000138.1 GCA_903944755.1 uncultured Bacteroidota bacterium | reverse complement strand
GTTGTAAATACTGGCTTACCTGCTTTAACCCAAGCAGTGAACCAAAAGTCAGCAATTAAATTCGCAGAAGCGGTTAATTGAGCATTCACCGTTGGCCCTAATTCATTCGCATAGGCTTCCGCAAATTCCTTTGTATACATTCTGGTATTTCTACCATAATACATTTGCATTTTATATTTTTTCTCAGGCGTGAACGAATTGCTTACAGCCGTTTCCTTTGCTAACATTGCTGGAAGCAATGTATTTGCTTGCCTAATGTTTTTCCATAAAGCTGCAGCAGGGTCCTTTAAATAGGTTGCTTTATGCGGGTTGTACAATTGGTATTGATTAATTCTTAACTCAGGAATAAATGATTCCCATAAACCATGCATCCCTTTTTGACCCGTTAATTGACCGTCATAATTAAGCGTAGTATGTAATGGCACATTTAAGTCCCCAATATAATGTCCAATGTCAGCTGCATAAAACAAAATACTATCCTTGTTTTTTGATTTAAATGCAGCCACTAAATTATCAAACTGGATTATTACGTTGTAAGGTCCCCAGCCATATTTTAATAAGGAGTCTTTACCGTATTTTTTTTGCGCAGCTTCCCAATCTAAAGGCATGTCGTGTGCGGCGTTCGGCCCATAGGCTTCTAAATCAATAAAGTGCTTAGTGGCTTCGGTTTTATCACTATTACGTCGCACGTCGGGGCGAGGTGCATTATCCACTAAGTTTTTCATGTCAGCATGAAAGAAGGACTGCAATGGAGCCGGTAAACTATAAATAGCTAGTTGGTGCAAAGTACGATGTACTAAAAAACCCCAACTACTAAAACCAATAAGTATCGTAACCAATAGGAGGCTAAGGCCTAATTTCTTTGAGGGCATTTGCTAAATTTTCACGAAGATAGCCTATAATCCAATTAATTTTCTACCATCCTTGCAATTTCCCTTTCATAAAAAATAAGGCCATGGTATTGCTTGAATGTTTTTAAATTTGGCTTATAAATAAGCGCAAATGGAACCATTATTAAGTTTAAAGCATTTAAAGAAATATTATGCTACCCAAAAAGCGGTAGACGATATTAGTTTTGATATCCAAAAAGGAAGCATTTTTGGACTATTAGGCCCCAATGGCGCAGGTAAAACCACTTTACTTAGAATGATTACCGGCATATTTTATCCAGATGCGGGTGAAATTGTATTAGACGGCAAACCCTTTAGCCCGTCTGAGGACATTCAAAAAATTGGCTATATGCCAGAAGAACGTGGCTTATATAAAAAAATGAAAATCGGAGAACAAGCTATTTACTTAGCGCAATTAAAAGGCTTGTCAAAACAAGAAGCTACCGAAAAAATAAAATATTGGTTTCAGAAATTTGAGATGGAAAGCTGGTGGAATAAAAAAGTAGAAGATTTAAGTAAAGGAATGAGCCAGAAATTACAATTCGTAATTACGGTATTGCACGAACCTAAATTAATTATACTAGACGAACCATTTAGTGGATTAGACCCTTTAAACGCTAACCTAATTAAGGACGAAATTTATGCATTAGCTAAAAGAGGCTCCACTATTATATTTAGCACACATCGAATGGAACAAGTGGAAGAAATTTGCGACCATATTGTTTTAGTGAACTTGGGTAAAAAAATATTAGACGGTACTGTTTCAGATATTAAGCAGCAGTTTAAGGAAAATATTTTTACGATTCAAACTGAAGAAGGTGCATTATTAAATGATAACGAAATTTTCAGTGTAATTAAAATACAAGGCGGCAAAACACTTGTAAAAATAAATGACGGCTTTAGCTCGAATGATGTGTTAACCTATTTAATTAAAGACAAAGTTAATATTGTGGGTTATAATGAGTTATTGCCTTCGTTAAACGAAATATTTATAAAGCTGGTAGAAGACACGCATGCGAATGCAAGGGCTTTCCAAAACATTTAATCCTACAAAAATATTATATGAATAAGATTTGGTTAATCATACAAAGAGAATATACAACAAGAGTAAAAAATAAACGTTTTTTAATATTGACATTTTTAATGCCTTTATTGGTAGTAGGTTTAATTGCTGCTTCCATTGCATTGTCCATGTCGGGGACAGAACAGCGGAAGGTAGCTGTAGTTGACCCAAATGGATTTTTTAAAACAGCATTAAAAAATACAAGCCAGATTAGTTTTAGTTTTCCTAATAATGTGGATACTAATAATTATACTAAACAAGGATTCACCGATATCCTAATACTTCCCAATTTTGAGTCAGACCAGAAAAAAGATTATATCCTGCGCTCAAAAAAATCAATGGGATTGATGTTGCAAGAAAGTATTTCTAATAGAATAAACAAAGCTATCGAGGACCGTATGCTGCAAGAAGCAGGTATTCAACAATCGGTATTAGATTCTATTCATACAGCTGCGCAATTCGCCGACCTTAAAGCTTATGAGGACAAAGGCAATTCTAGTAAGGAAAGTAGTGCAGGTTTAGCAATGGGTATTGG
>CAJATB010000137.1 GCA_903944755.1 uncultured Bacteroidota bacterium | reverse complement strand
TTTAAGTGTGAATATAAATAAGATCGCCACTTTAAGAAATAGTCGTGGCGGCGATAATCCAAATTTGGTACAAGTGGCCAAGGATTGTGAACGATTTGGAGCCCAAGGTATCACAGTTCATCCCAGACCTGACGAAAGGCATATTAGGTACCAAGATGTGCAAGATTTAAGCAAAATTATTACTACAGAGTTCAACATTGAGGGCAATCCAAAGGAAGATAAATTTGTAGCATTAGTATTAGCCGTTAAACCAGCACAAGTAACCTTAGTTCCTGACGCCCTTGGACAATTAACCAGCGACCATGGCTGGGATACTATTAGCGAACAAGCCTATTTAAAAAATGTGATCGCGAAATTTAAAAGTGCAGACATTCGTGTTTCTATATTTGTTGATCCCGATGAAAAAATGGTCCAAGCGGCTGCCACTACAGGAACAGATCGTATTGAACTATATACTGAAATGTATGCGAAGCAATTTGCAAAAGATAATAAAGAAGCAGCCATTGCACCTTATATTGTAGCGGCTGCATTAGCAAATAAATTAGGTTTGGGAATTAATGCAGGGCACGATTTAGATCGATTTAATTTACCCTATTTAATACAGCAAATCCCAAGTATTGATGAAGTAAGTATTGGACATGCTTTGATTAGCGACGCCCTATATCTTGGATTAGAAAATACCATACAATTATACAACCGCGCACTTGTAAAATAAATAAATTATGAAAGGAATCAACAACGCCACGAAACTTATTATCGCTATACTTTTTTTAAATGCAGCAACATTATTTGCACAAAATACATATGGTCCATTGCCAACTAAAACACAATTAGCTTGGCACGATAAAGAATTTTATTTATTCATTCATTTTGGTCCAAATACTTTTACTGATTTGGAATGGGGCCATGGAAGCGAGGATCCAAATGTGTTTAATCCCACTGCACTAGATTGTAACCAATGGGCAAGAATTGCAAAAGCTTCGGGCGCAAAAGGTATAATATTAACCGCCAAACACCATGATGGATTTAGTTTGTGGCCAAGCAAATATAGTAAGCACACTGTAAGAGAAAGCAAATGGTTAAATGGTAAAGGGGATGTTGTAAAAATGTTATCCGAAGCATGTAAAAAAGCAGGCATTGAAATGGGCGTATATATTTCACCATGGGATCGCAACCATCCAGACTATGGCACACCTAAGTATAATGAGGTATATATCCAAACCATGAAAGAATTATTAACGGGTTATGGTAAATTTTTTGAACTATGGTGGGATGGCGCGAATGGCGAAGGTCCCAATGGAAAAAGACAGGTATATGATTTTAAACGCTTCCAAGATTCCGCTTTAGCTTACCAACCGCACTTAATGATCTTTAGTGATATTGGACCCCATATCCGTTGGATTGGAAACGAGCAAGGGATTATTAACGAAACCAATTGGAACCTGCTTGATACAGTTGGATTTCAAAGAGGTGCTGGTGGCCCTCCTACTGATTCATTGAACAGAGGTAATTATAATGGCAAAGCTTGGATTCCTGGCGAGGCAGATGTGTCAATTAGAAAAGGCTGGTTTTACCATGAAGAAGAAGACAAGACAGTTAAATCGGGCAAACAATTATTTGACCTGTACTTAAAAAATGTAGGAAGAGGTGGTAATTTTTTATTAAATGTGCCTCCGAACAGACAAGGATTATTTTCACCTGCAGACTCAACTGCATTAATGGATTTCAAAAAAATCAAAGACGCTGCATTTAAAAATAACTTATTTAAAAATGCAAAAGTTTTGAGAACAAACAACAGTATTGAAATTCATTTAAAGGAAGCGGTTGAAATTAATGCCATACAATTAATGGAAGCCATCAGTATGGGACAACGTATTGTAAAGTTTGAAATTTCAGGAGGCAACTCACTTAAGAAATTTGAAACTTTCGCAAAAGGAACAACTGTTGGCCATAAAAGAATCATCACTTTCCCAACACAGAAATTAAAATATTTTAGAATATATATTAGCGAATCAAAAGCAACGCCAATTATATCGGAGGTGTCAGGCTATTTGTTCGTTAATTAAAACCGAATGCATTAAATTGCATAAAATTGAAACTTATGAATACAGCACCAATTGTCGGAATAGTTATGGGTAGCGATAGCGATTTACCTACTATGCAAGCAGCTGCAGATACACTAACACTTTTCAATATCCCTTTTGAATTAACAGTGGTATC
>CAJATB010000136.1 GCA_903944755.1 uncultured Bacteroidota bacterium | reverse complement strand
CCTGCATCTGTTCCATAAGCAATTTTTACACCAGCTTCTACTGCTTTTTGAAAATTCTCACGCTGTAATCGACCTACTAATCTTTCTTTGTTTATAATTTTTTCAGGGAATCCTAGCTTCGCATATTCTGATAATATATATTCATCATCATATACATCCGAAACTAAATAGGTGCCATGTTCTTTCATTAATTGAATCCCTTCTGCGTCTACTAAGCTACCATGTTCTATAGAAGCTACACCAGCTTTAACAGCCATTTTAATAGCTTCTGCTCCATGTGCATGTGCTGCTGCTTTTTTACCCCACATTTTTGTTTCACTCACAATGGCATTCATTTCTTCTTGAGAATATTGTGGGCCACCAACACTTTCTTCTTCACTTAAAACACCAGCACTTGCGCCAAATTTAATTACATCAGCGCCATATTTAATATTGAATCTAACTTGTTCACGAACTGCGTCAACGCCATTTGCAACACCAGTTAAACCTTTTCCATTATTCAGTTGTAAGAAAGGAGAATAGCCATTTAAATCACCATGGCTTCCTGTTGAACCAATATAGGTGGTTGCTGCTAAAATAGTAGGGCCAGCAATATCTCCATTATTAATCGCGTTTCTTAATGCTACGTCTACCAAACCAGCCGATCCTAAATCACGGACAGTAGTAAAACCCGCATCTAATGTTTTTTTAGCAAAAAGGTGTGCAGTAACTGCAACGTCTACTGGTGACTTTCTAAAAATATCAGCATAATAATCACCACTTGGTTGTCCTGTAATATGGGTATGACAGTCAATTAAACCCGGCAGTACCGTATATTTTGACAAATCAATAATACTTGCACCTTTAGGTATACTAATATTTGCACCTACTTGAATAATACTGTCGTGACGGACAATAATAATTTGATTGGTTAAAACTTTCCCGGTTTCGACATCAATTAATTTCCCTGCTTTAATTGCAGTAATAGTAGCTTCCTGCGCTTGCGTGCTTGCAAATGATAATAACACAATCAATAAACTTAAAGTACATTTTTGGATAATATTCATAATATGATTTTGTAAAATTTAGTATAAAGCTAAGCTATAATTTTTTTTGAAAAAAAGGATAGGGAAGCCAATTCATAAACAGTGTTTTTATTTAAGTAAGGTATTATTGAAAAGCTTAAGAATTCTTTTGTATTCGTCGGTCCAACTACTAGGTTCCACAAACCCATGATCCTCCATAGGGTAGGAAGCCATCTCCCAATTATCTTTCCCTAATTCAATTAATTTTTGTGATAAGCGAACTGCATCTTGGTAATGAACATTCACATCAATCAAGCCATGACAAATTAGTAAATGGTTTTGCAAACCAGCAGCGAAATTAATAGGGGAAGAACGTGCGTAAGCAATGCTGTCGGTAGCAGGTTCGTTTAATATATTTGAAGTATACCCATGGTTATAATGTGCCCAATCGGTAACAGGCCTTAAAGCCGCGCCAGCTTTAATAACAGTAGGCTGTGTGAATAAAGCCATTAAAGTCATAAAGCCACCATAACTGCCTCCGTACATGCCAATTTTTGTACTATCAATACCTAAATTGGTAACAAGGTATTTGGCAGCATCTACCTCGTCGTCTAAATCCTTTCCGCCCATATAGCGGTAAATGCCTGTTCTCCAGTCTCTGCCATAACCAGCGCTACCGCGGTAGTCAATATCAATCACCGTATAACCTAGGTCTGCTAATAAGTTATTAAACATATATTCTCTTTGGTAAGAACTCCACCAATAATGAACGTTTTGTAAATATCCAGCACCATGCACAAAAATTACAGCAGCATTATTTTTTGTACCGGCTTTAGGCTCGTAAAGCCTTGCATAAATTGGCTTGCCGTCCCTTGCAGTGATAGTGAATATTTTATTTTCTCTCCAAGGGTATTGTTTAAATGCTTCACTTAGCGCCTTATTCGTTACCTGCGTTACACTTAGTGTGTTTTTATTTTCTTGTACAAATAGTTCATGCGGCTTATTAATATAAGAATAGCGGTAGGCAATATTTTTTTCATCAGGGGATAAGGCAAGTTCATAACCGCCAATTTTTTGTGTAATTTTTTCTTTAACTAATCCGTCTAATGATAATTTATACCAGTTTTGTTGTCCTGGGTGCAATTCGTTTGTTAGTAAATAAAATGTTTTTTTACTCCTACTTAATACAGCATTTTGTACTTCGTAATTTCCTTTTGTAAGTGCTATAGTTTCACCAGTAATTATGTCATAAGTATATAAATGGGAATAACCAGTTTGTTCACTCTGAAAATACAAAGTAGTTGCATTTATCCAATCAACCGATCTGTAAATACCTGGGCCACCCACCCACGCTTCATCGCGCTGACGGCTAACCAATGTTAATTTTGCATTTGTGGGGTCTAATAACATTAACCATCTGTCTTTGTTGTCTTCCGACCTAATTTCAACTAACGCAACGGATGCTGTTTCATTCCAAATAGTTGCACTGATCCATAATTTTCTGGCAACTGGTTTTTCGTCTTTTTTTGAAGGATAGTCCTTTGTGTAATCAGGCTTATCACTAAAGCCAGGTATGGAATCCAGTTTAATTATATAAGTGGTATCAAGTTTTTTGTTATAAATAAATGAAGTGTAATTGCCTTGGGCAGCACCCACTTTTTCGCGTGTAGGAATATCAGTTGTATAGCCTGATTCAGTTACATAAGAAGGGGTGATAGTGGTCTTGTTAGCATCGTCAGCAAAAAGGGTGTACACAATATATTCACCGGATTGGCTAATATCCAAATTGGTAATTTGTTTATCACCAACTGCTATAGCTTTTACGTTTGCTTTTTCTTTAATGGATTCCAAAAAACTATCACGTGCCTCTTTTTTAAATTTACGTAATTGTAAAACACTAGAATTGGTTAAGGATTGATTTTTTAAAAATACATCCTGTGCATTGGCATTGCTTTTTAATTTAGTATCCGCAGTTTTTACAAAATTAGTTAGCTGCTTAGTGAAACCAGTTTTAATTTGCCATGCATATAAATTTTTATCCTTACGGTAAGTGATCCATTCTTCATTTGAAATAAAAGCAGGGCTTGTTTCTGCTTCTTCTGTTTGTGTGATAGTCGTGGTAACGCCGGTTAATGTATTTAATAAGAAAATATCCCCTTTAAAACTATATACAATTTGCGCGTAGTTTTTATTGTAACTGCCATTATTAATAGCACGTAATAATTGCGCTTGGTTATAATTTAATTTTTCGGGTTGCTTGCTATTTAGTTTAAAAATATAAAAAGAATCGGCAAGGTTTTTATCGGGATTCCAATTAAAGAAAACCGATTTGCTATCCCAGCTCCAGTTAATATTGGAAGGGGAACTACCAACCCATTTTTGATCCCGCATAATATAGTCCACCGTGAGGGGTTGTTCGTTGGTTTGTTGCGCAATGCTTGGCTTAGCTGCAAAAAAAAAGCAAAGCAATAAGGTAGTTGTAAGTAGTTTATTCATTTGAGTGATATTGTTAATTCTAAACTATCACTTTTTTCTTAAAAATGGGTTTTTGTAATACAATTCAAATGGTGAAGGTCAGAGGAGTATTTGTTGACAAGCATAAATAGATTAAATACTTCTTGTCTCCAAAATTTCAATTTTACCTTATTTATTTAGGTAAAGTGAAGTTATCTATTTACTTAAGTGGTTTTTGTTCCTTATTTTTTACAAAATATATT
>CAJATB010000135.1 GCA_903944755.1 uncultured Bacteroidota bacterium | reverse complement strand
TTGGTCTACGTCCTTACACTGTCCTTCTAATTCTGTTGGCAAATTACCATGTCCATCCCATCCCTGATGGTAAAGTTGTACAAAGCGTACGCCATTTTCTGATAGCTTTCGTGCTAGTAAACAGTTCGCGGCATAGGTGCCTGGCACCATACACTCAGGCCCGTACATTTTTACAATACTTTCTGGTTCGTTTTGCAATGAGGTAATTTCAGGCACAGCCATTTGCATTCTATAGGATAATTCATACTGCTGAATCTTTGTGATAATTTCTGGGTCGCCAATACTTTTATAAGACTCTTGGTTTAGTGCTGCTATTTCGTCCAGCATGGCTCGCTTGTCGTCACGCTTTATGAATTCAGGGTCGGTTAAATACTTTACCGGTTCTTCTCCACTTGTAAATTGAACCCCTTGGTGTATGGAATCTAAAAATCCGTTATTCCATAATTTGGAATACACCCCCTGTCCATTTCCCTGCCCCTTACTTAATAGTACACAAAAAGCAGGTAAGTTTTTATTTTCACTACCAAGCCCATAACTCACCCATGAACCCATACTAGGCCTGTTGCCCACTTGTGCGCCTGTTTGAAAGAAGGTAAGTGCAGGATCGTGGTTTATGGCTTCGGTATGCATTGTTTTAACAATACATAAATCGTCGGCCATGCTAGCAATATGTGGAATGGTTTCACTAAACCAAGCTCCATTGCTTCCATGCTGTGAGAAATTAAATTTTGTACCTGCTAAGGGAAACTTGCTTTGGTTGGCAGTCATCCCTGTTAGCCTTTGCCCGGCCCTAATACTTGCCGGTAAATCCTCGCCATGCATTTTTTGTAACATTGGCTTGTAGTCAAATAAATCTAATTGAGAAGGCGCACCATTTTGGAATAAATAAATAACGCGCTTTGCTTTAGGCGCAAAATGAGGCAAGACGTTTGTAAAAATCTCTTCCTCGGTTTTACCATCAAATAATCCTGGCACCATTAATGAACCAAGTGCAAGCCCCCCAATACCTAAGCTTAACTTAGATAAAAATTTTCGACGGTTTTGATTTAAACCGTGTTCTAAAAATTCATTCATATTGCTATATTATGATTTAGTAATCGCTTCTTCTAAATTATACATGATTAAAATTGTTTTCATTAAGGCTGCAGTTTCAGCTTCATTGTATTGCGCTTTAGGATGTGCGTATTCTCCTACACCTAAAGTGGACTTAATTAAACTTGGATTCTTTTTAAAATAGTCGGTTTGCTTTTCGCAGTAGGCTATTAATTTATTTTTCTCAAAACGGTTAGGAGCGCGTATAATAATTGTTTCAAACGCTTGTTGAACTTTATCTTCTAAGCTTTGTTTTTTTAATGAAATTTTTTCAGCTAGTACACGGGACGCTTCTAAAATAGTAGGATCGTTTAGCATGGTTAATGCTTGTAATGGCGTATTCGTACTTGCTCTTTTAGCTTCACACTGGTCTCTGTTACTTGCATCAAAAATCATCATACTCGGCGGCGGCGCAGTTAATTTTATAAAAGTATATAAACCTCTTCTGTAAATGTCCTCTCCGTGGTCTTGTTTATAGCTCGCTAATACACCACGTCCCGAAGTAGTACTTTCCCATACGCCCTTTGGTTGGTAAGGCTTAACACTTGGCCCGCCAATTTTAGTATTTAATAAACCACTTGTACCTAAAATAAAGTCACGCACAATTTCTGCCTTATACCTTATACGTGGAGCCCTTGTGTATAGTGCATTGTCGGGATCTTTTTCCATATGTTTACTGCTCAACTCACTTGACTGACGGTACGTACCACTTGTAACTATTTTTTTTATTAAATATTTTATATCCCAATTGTGTTCCATGAAATCAACAGCTAGCCAGTCTAATAATTCAGGATGTGTAGGTAGTTCACCTTGAAGCCCATAATCGCCTGATGTTTTAACAATCCCTTTACCAAAAATTTCCTGCCAAATAAAATTTACAAACACACGGGCCGTTAAAGGATTCTTTTTGTTAGTGGTCCATTGTGCTAAACCTAAACGGTTTCTAGCATACTTTGATGTATCATAAGGCATGATAGATTCTAAGGCGGTAGGCTTTACTTCAATAGTTGTTGGCGCATCGTAACTTCCTCTACTTAAAATATAAGTTGGTCGGGAAGTATCGCCCATTACAGACACTTCTAATTTATTAGTATCTATTGTATTTATAAATGATAGTAAATTCTTTCTATCCTCTTTATTGATAAATAATTTTGGATTTTTTGCCATTGTTGAAACACTCACATCTCCTTCAAACCCCTTTTCTTTACTTATATTAAAGAAGGCATATAATTGATAATAGTCCTTGTGCGAAAACGGGTCGTATTTGTGGTCATGACATTGCGCGCACTCAATGGTGACACCTAATACTGCTTTACCATAAGTTTTTGTTTTGTCAATATTGTAGGATACTCTGTATTCTTCTTCAATCACACCCCCTTCCTCGGTGTATTTATGATTTCTAAAAAAAGCAGTTGCTAAAATATTTTCCTTTGTTGCATTGGGCAATAAATCTCCTGCTATTTGGTTGGTAAGGAATTTATCGTAGGGCATGTTTTTATTGAATGCATATATAACCCAATCCCTCCAAGGCCATTGAGAACGGATATTGTCATCTTGAAAACCATAAGAATCAGAATAACGCGCTAGGTCCATCCATAACACTGCTAACTTTTCTCCGTAAGCAGGCTTTTGTAATAATTTGTCAATCATTTCACTATACCAGTTGTCACCTGCTGCGTTTCTCCAATAATTCAATTCCTCGTAGCTTGGTGCTAGGCCAAGTATATCAGCATAGCTCCGTTTAATTAAAGTCTCTCTTGTTGCTTCATCACTTGGGCTAAAGTCCTTTTGTTCCATTTTATGCAAAACGAATCGGTCTATCTCGTTTTTAACCCAACTGCTTTTATTTACTTCGGGTAGCACACTTTTTTTAGGCGCTTCAAAAGCCCAATGCTTTTCATATTTAGCACCTTCTTTAATCCAACGTTTAAAAAGTGCAATTTCTTGTACAGTAAGTTTTGTTAAATGACTTTCTGGTACAGGCATCATTACCTTTGGGTCATTGGATTCTATCCTCGCGATAAGCTCACTTTTTTCTGGAGCCCCTGGAACTATAGCATAATGGCCTTTGTTTTTTTCTAATTCTGCAAAAGCACGCGCTGGCAAATCTAGCCTCAAGCCTGCTTTCACTTTACTAGCATCTGGTCCATGACAAGTAAAACATTTATCCGATAGTATGGGGCGGATTTCTTTATTATAGGACACTAGTTGGTTTTCGGATTCTTTTTTCCCAGTTGAAAAATGATATACACCATAAGACAAGCCTGCAACTGATAGTAAAATAAATACTATAATTATTTTTCTTCTCATAAAAATAAAATCAAATTTAAACTCTTGTGAATTTATAAGGATATACTTTACCTGAAGCCCACTGTGCAACATAAATACTTCCTTCATCGTCTACACAAACATCATGTGGATGAAATAATATTTTTTCTGTTTGGTATAAAGGTTTCAATTTATTGTTTTCATAAACAGGAGCACTGCCTCCTAAGTTAGAAACCACTTTATTTTCTTTATCTAGGATGGTTACAAATCCACTGCCTTCAGAATTTAAATCGGGAGAACGTAACACAGCTGCATATAAATAGTCACCTTTTATAACTGGCCTGCATACGCAAGCGCCTGGCAAATGGATTACTTCTAATAGTTTACCATCTAATGAAAAACGCTTGAAAGCATTTCTTGTTCTATCAGTAATAAGTAAGGTTGGGATGCCATTTCTTTTATCAACACAAATGCCATGGGCATTGTCTAAGAATTGCTCACCTTCCCCCTTGCCACCAAATACATTTTTTAAATTACCTTTTTCATCATAATGTAAAATGTGTTGCGCTCCATAGCCGTCTGCTATATAAAATTCTCCGTTGTCTAATACGGTGGTTTCTGTAGGAACGAATGCCTCCTTTTTCGCGTAAGCTGCTAAATCTTTAGGTGCATCAATTGAAAAAATTATTTTTCCATCAATAGTTGTTTTATAAACCTGATGTGTATTTGTGTCGGTAATAAATAAAAAATCTTCCTTACCTGTATGTTGCACAGTTAAGCCATGTGCCCCAGGAAATTGTGTACCCCAGCTGTCAATTAGCTTTCCACTTTTATTATAAATAATTATATTATTTTTTGTCT
>CAJATB010000134.1 GCA_903944755.1 uncultured Bacteroidota bacterium | reverse complement strand
ATGCACATGTCCTTCCCCATGTAGTTGTTTTTCTATATAGTCACAAACTAAATCGCCTATTGCTGTTGTGGTATAACTATTCATTGGGTCAATGTCCTTTGTTACAAAGCCACTTGTTAAACACCAGTTTACTGCACTGCGCACAATGCCCGCTTCGTGCGTTAAGCCAAAATGATCTAACAACATTGCTGCTGAAAGTATAGACCCCATTGGGTTTGCAATGTCCTTGCCTTTTGCTTGCGGGTAAGAACCATGGATTGGTTCAAATAGTGCAACCGTGTTTCCAACGGATGCCGACGGCAATAAGCCTAATGAACCTGCTAACACCGATGCTTCGTCACTAATAATATCGCCGAATAAATTTTCGGTTAATACTACATCAAATTGTGCTGGGTTTATAATTATTTGCATTGCTGCATTGTCCACGAATAGATAATCTACTACTACATCCTCATACTGCTTTGCTATTGCTTGCACTGTTCTTCTCCACAACCTACTTGTCTCTAAAACGTTCGCTTTGTCAATTAATGTTAATTTTTTTCTTCTCTTTTGTGCAAACTGAAAAGCTAAATGTGCAACACGTTCTATTTCCATTACAGAATAAGTGCAGCTGTCGGTGGCCACTGTACCGTCGACACTTAATGTTTTTTCGCCAAAATAAATACCGCCAGTTAGTTCCCTGAATATTACAAAATCAACATCCTCCAACACTTTTGCTTTTAGTGGCGTTAAGTGTTGTAAAGAAGTGTATGTTTTAACCGGACGTATGTTTGCAAATAAACCTAATTCCTTTCTTAACTTTAACAAGCCCTGTTCGGGGCGTACTTTAGCTGTTGGGTCGTTGTCGTATTTTGGATCGCCTATAGCACCAAATAAGATAGCGTCGTTTTGCTTACAAATTTTAACTGTTTCGTCGGGCAGGGGATTGCCCGTTTCGTCAATTGCTATGGCGCCCATTAAAGCATGCTCATAAACAAATTCATGGTGATACTGCTTTGCAATAGTGTCTAACACTTTTATAGATTGCTGTGTAACTTCTGGTCCGATTCCATCCCCTAATATCACTGCTATTTTCTTTTTCATAACCTGGTTTTCTTAATTTTTTTGTCGAATTATTTTATCGTTTCTTCGAATTTTTCTATTGCTTCTTTCATACTTAATAAATAATCAATGTCGTCGTAGCCATTTAGCATGCATGTTTTTTTGTATGCATTTATGTCGAATGTTTCAGCAGCACCTGTTTTGTCGATAGTAATAGTTTGCTTTTCTAAATCAATAGTTAAGGTATCGTCGGGACCTTGTGCAAATATTTGTTGCAAAAAAGCATCTGTTACAGTTACCGGTAACACGCCATTGTTTAATGCATTGTTTTTAAAGATGTCTGCGAAGAAGCTTGATACGACTACCTTAAAGCCATAGTCCTGTATACTCCATGCAGCATGTTCACGTGAAGAACCACATCCAAAGTTTTTTGCTGCCACCAATATTGCTCCTGTGTATTGCTTTTGGTTTAAAACGAAATCGGCCTTTGGTTTTGTTTCGTCGTCGTTTTCATAACGCCAATCCCGAAATAAATTTTTACCAAAGCCCTCCTTGGTAGTTGCCTTTAAAAAACGCGCAGGTATGATTTGATCCGTGTCTACGTTTTCAATACGTAGCGGGATAAACTTGCTTGTTATTTTTTGTAATGATTGCATTTTAATATTTTTTACAACTATTGTTTAATAGTTATTGTTTGTTTTCTTTTTCTTCTTTAGTTTACTTCTTTCTTCTCTTACTTCTTTCTTCTCTTATTTTCTTCTCTTCTTTCTTTTCTTTGTTATTAAAAGTTTATCACTACTAGTTTAACATGGTTCTTATATCACTAATTTTCCCAGTTAACAATGCAGCCGCCGCTGTTAACGGACTCACTAGCATGGTTCTTGCTCCTGCACCCTGACGCCCTTCAAAATTTCGGTTACTTGTACTAATACAATATTCACCCGCTGGAATTTTATCTTCATTCATTCCCAAACAAGCACTACATCCCGCTTGTCTTATTTCAATACCCGCTGCTTCAAATATTTTATCCAACCCTTCGGCCTTTATTTGTTTTGCTACTTCTTGTGACCCTGGCACAACCAATGTTTTTACATTCGGGTCCTTTTGTTTTCCTTTTATAATACTTGCCACCAACCTAAAATCTTCGATACGTGAATTTGTACATGAACCTATAAACACATGTTGTACCGGCATGCCTAATAATGTTTGGCCCGGTGTCAAACCCATATACTTCATTGCCTTTTCGAAATTTTGTTTTTCGGTAGGGTCGGTGATGCTTTCTAGCGTGGGCACTTTACCTGTTACCGACAATCCCATGCCTGGGTTTGTTCCATAAGTAATCATTGGTTCAATATCCTGTGCATTGATATTTATTTCCATATCAAATTTGGCGTCTGCGTCGGTATACAGTTCCTTCCACTGCGCAAGTTTTGCATCCCATTCGGCTCCCTTTGGTGCAAACAAACGTCCTTCCATATAATCGAATGTAGTTTGGTCGGGTGCTATCATGCCGCCACGCGCTCCCATTTCTATACTCATATTACAAATGGTCATTCTTGCTTCCATACTTAATGCACGAATTGCCGAGCCTGCATATTCAACAAAATAACCCGTAGCACCACTTGCTGATATTTTTGCTATGATATATAAAATAATGTCTTTAGATACAACTCCCTTGTGCAATTCACCGTCAATATTTATGCGCATTGCTTTTGGTTTTGTTTGCATAATACATTGTGAAGCGAATACCATTTCAACTTCACTTGTTCCTATGCCAAACGCTACTGAACCAAATGCACCATGCGTACTTGTATGGCTGTCGCCACACACAATAGTCATACCCGGTTGGGTAATACCAAGTTCAGGCCCTATTACATGCACAATTCCTTGGTGCTTATGTCCTAGCCCATATAATTCAATACCATGTTTTTTGCAATTGTCTATTAAGGTGTCTACTTGGAAACGTGATAAAGCATCGGCAATGGGTAATTCCTGATGCAGCGTGGGAACATTGTGGTCGGCAGTGGCAACTATTTGTTTTGGTCGAAATAATTTTGCACCGCGTTTTTCTATTCCACTAAATGCTTGTGGACTTGTTACCTCATGTATAAAATGCTTGTCGATATATAATACCGATGGACCATCTTCAATTGTCTTCACAACATGCTTGTCCCAAATTTTATCAAATATTGTATTTCCCATTTTTCTGTTTTATTAGTAGCTGGTACTTTTTATTATTTTTTGCTAAAGTTGTCGGCCATTATTTTTAAATCCGCTTCTTTTACTTCTTTCATTTTGTCTGCCACTTCTGTAAATATGCCGTATAATGCATCAATGTCGTTGCGGGTAAATTCATACCCCAACTTGTGCAAACGGAACGCTAGTGCGCTTCTTCCGCTTCTTGCTGTTAGTACTATTTTACTGTCCTCGGCGCCAACTTCGGCAGGGTTTATAATTTCATAGGTTTGCGCTTCCTTTAAAAAACCATCCTGATGAATTCCTGATGAATGTGAAAATGCATTTGCTCCTACAATAGCTTTGTTGGGTTGAACTTGCATACGCATGACATCAGAAACCTCCCTACTTATTGGATTTAATAAAGTAGGATTTATATGTGTGTAATAACCTAAGTCCTTGTGTTGGTTTAATATCATCACCACTTCTTCCAATGCAGTATTTCCTGCGCGTTCTCCCAAACCGTTTATGGTACATTCTATTTGTCGCGCACCACCCATTACTCCAGCAATTGAATTGGCAGTGGCTAATCCTAAATCGTTATGACAATGACATGATAAAATTGCATTTTCAATTCCCTTTACATTGTTTACCAAGTACTCCATTTTTGCTTGATACTGGTAAGGCAAACAATAACCTGTGGTATCGGGTATATTTAAAGTAGTTGCGCCTGCTTTTATAACAGCCTCAATTACCCTTGCTAAATATTCATTGTCGGTTCGGCCTGCGTCTTCCGCATAAAATTCAACATCGTCGGTAAAATTTCTAGCCATAGCAACTGCCTTCACTGCACGTTCAATTATTTCTTCCTTATTTGAATTGAACTTATATTTTATATGTAAATCGGATGTGCCTATTCCTGTATGTATCCTAAATCGCTTTGCTGGTTTTAAAGCTTCAGCTGCAACTTCGATATCCTTTTGCACCGCCCTAGTTAAACCACAAACAACAGTATTTTTTAATGCTTTTGCTATTTGGTTCACCGACTCAAAGTCACCAGGGCTTGAAACAGGAAATCCCGCCTCTAATATGTCCACTCCTAATTCCTCTAACCTTAATGCGAGTACTAGTTTTTCCTTTGTATTTAACTTACAACCTGGAACTTGTTCACCATCCCTTAATGTGGTGTCGAAAATGAAAACCTTTTTACTCATCGTTAATGCGTTTTTTATTCATTTTGGGTAATTTTTAGTGTTTTTAGGGGATCCTTTGACACATTATTACCTTGATTCTGAATAGGTTATAGATACAAAACGGGCTTTTCGCCCGTATATTGTATAAATTTACCCATAATGTGCTAGTATTTTGAGTCATAATTATGGCTATTTTACAACGTGTAAGCCTATTATTATTTGATTAAACTACTGGTTTTCAGTAACTTAAACCTAAATCAGCTACGATGCCCAACTTAAGCACGGACGCTTTATTTATTTTGGTTAAGTCCCTTGAAAGGGCCGAGAAACGCAACTTCAAACTATATATGAAGCGCAATTCCGCGTCGGCTGACCTGAAAATTGTCCAGCTTTTTGATGCCCTGGACAAAATGAAGGACTACGACGAGGACGATTTACTCCGTAAAAACGAGTCCCTGCAAAAACAACAACTGTCCAACCTTAAGGCACATTTATACGACCAACTTTTGTCTAGCCTTAGAATTGTAAAGCAAAGTGAGAATATTGATTTGCAAATTCATGAGCAACTAGACCATGCTAAAATTTTATACAACAAGGGTTTATACTTACAAAGTTTACGTTTGCTTGAAAAAATTAAAACACTCACTAAACAAAACAACCAAGTAACTTATTTATTACAAGTTTTGTTTTTAGAAAAGAAAATAGAGTCTCTACATATTACACGAAGTATACAAGACCGCGCTAAACAATTAAGTGAAGAAATTGACGACGTGAATGAACGTTTAGTTTTAATTGCAAAAACATCAAACCTTTCCTTGCAACTTTACGGTTGGTATATACAGCATGGTCACGCACGTAACCAAGAAGACAGAATTGCGCTTGATGCTTTAATGCAAGATCCCATATTAGAACTAGTTAAGTCCTCAAAAGGCTTCTATGAAAGGCTTTACAGGTACCAATGTCATTGTTGGTATGGTTTTATTACGCAAGATTTTTTATTACACTATAGATATAGTCAAAAATGGGTGGACCTTTTTGATAAAGAAGAAAACATGAAAATGGTGGAAACTGCCCAGTATGTAAAAGGGTTGCACAATTTAATTACTTCTCATTTTGATTTAAAAAACTTTGTAAAACTAAACGAAACCATTACTATTTTAGAAGACTATAGTAACACGCCTATTGTACTTAACAATAAGAATAATTTAATTCAGTCCTTTGTTTATTTATACATTGCGAAAATTAATAAACACTTTTTAGAAGGTAGCTTTAGTGAAGGGCTTACCATGATTCCGGCAATGGAAGCACAATTAAAAGAAATTGAATTATACATGGATAGCCACCGTGTGCTTGTGTTTTACTACAAAATTGCCTCCCTGTATTTTGGCGCTGGGCAACCCGAAAAATCAATTGATTACCTTAATAAAATAATTAATTGGAAACTTAACCTACGCGATGATTTACAATGCTATGCACGTTTACTTCACTTAATTGCCCACTATGAAATAGGTAATATGGACGTGGTGAGTTACTTGTCCAAATCGGTTTACCGTTTTATGGCCAAAATGAAAAACTTAAGTACTGTTGAAGAAGTGCTATTTAATTTTTTAAGAAAATCAATTCAACGTGTTGCAGCCAACCCTAATGCGCCTGAACAAAAAATAATGATTAAACAATCCTTCACTGAATTGTTGGCCACCCTGCAGCCACTTGAGAAAAACAAATTAGAAAGCCGCGCCTTCATGTATCTTGATATTATTTCTTGGCTTGAAAGTAAAATTCAAGACAAGGACGTACAAAGTATTATTAAAGAAAAGTTTTTAGTATCTAAGCATTCGTAATTTTAAGCCTTCTGTTTGCAATAAATTAAGTGTGCTACTATTAATTAAATTAAGTGTAATACTATTATTACAGCCTACGCTTATAAATAATTGAGCTAGCACTAACTAAAAGCCCCGTAAGTATTCACTCACAGGGCTTTCGCTAAATATTATTATAGGGTTTACTTATACATTTCTTCCACTTCCTTTGCAAAGTTTTCCAATACATTTTTTCTTCTAACACTTAGTTTCGGTGTTAATTCTGCATTGTCAATAGTAAATTCACGTGACAATAAGGTGAATTTTTTAACCTGTTCTACTGGATTGAAAAAACGATTGTATACTTCTACTTCGTCCGATATTAATGCATTCACCATTGGATGTTTTGCTATATACTCGTTGTTCTTATATTCAATACCATGTTGTTTTGCCCATTCTTTCAATTTTGAAAATCCCGGAACTATTAAGGCGCTCACAAACTTTTTATTATCTCCCACCAATACAATTTGTTCAATGAAAGGACTTTCTTTCATTTTGTTTTCGATAGGTTGAGGTGCTACATATTTTCCGCCACTTGTTTTAAATAATTCCTTTTTACGATCGGTTATTTTTAAATATTTGCCATCAATTAATTCGCCAATATCTCCTGTATGCAACCATCCGTCAATAATAGTTTCGGCTGTTAAATCGGGGCGCTTGTAATAGCCCTTCATTACGCTTGGGCCTGCTACACATATTTCACCGTCGGGTTGTAATTTTAATTCAACCCCCTGTATCACATGGCCTACTGTACCAAACTTGGTGCCACCAGGACGATTCAAATTAATACTTATAATTGGACTGTTTTCGGTTGGACCATAGCCTTCGAATACAGGTATTTGTGCTGCATTGAATATGCGTAATAATTTTACCTGACATGCTGCACCACCTGTTACAATGAATTTAACATTGCCTCCTAAGCCTTCGCGCCATTTGGAGAATATAATTTTATTCGCAATTTTTAGTTGTGTCCTGTACCACCAACTACCCGGAACCATGTTGTCGTACTTTTCACCTAAGGCAACTGCCCAATAAAACAATGTTCGTTTTATACCAGACAATTGTTCCCCCTTGATCATTATTTTTTCAAACACTTTTTCTAATAACCTAGGTACTGTTGAAAAACCATCGGGCTTTATTTCTAATAAATTTTCTCCGATAGTGTCAAGTGATTCGGCATAATAAACACTCATGCCGCTATACATATAAATATAGGAAGCTACTTTCTCGAAAATATGATTCAGTGGTAAAAAGCTTAGTACTTTTTGCTCGGGCGCATCGGGGAAAGGAAAACTTGCTTTTCCTGAATACAAATTAAAATAAATACTCTGATGCGTTAACATTACTCCTTTAGGCGTACCCGTTGTTCCTGAGGTATATATAAAGGTGGCAACTTGTTCAACAGGAATTGTTTTTTTAATGGCTTCTACTTTCTCCAAAGCACTTGTATCATTAACTCTTAGCTCGCTCCAATGCTTTGCACCTTGTATATGGTCAAAAGTGTATAATTCCTTTAAACAAGGCACTTGGTCCTTTATGGACATTACTTTTTGGTATAGTTCAAAATTGCTCACGAACATATACTTTACTGCTGCATCGTTTAATATAAAAACAAGTTCTAAGGGATTTGTTGTTGGATATACAGGCACCCAAATTACTCCAATTTGTTGTGCAGCCATATCGGCCATTAACCATTCAGGCCTATTGCCACTGATGATAGCAATTTTATCACTTCCCTCGGGTGTAAGATCGTTTGCAGACAAACCAAGGTTTAATAAACCTGCACTTGTTTCATTTACAATTTGTGCAATTTCCTCGGTTGCATATTTTCTCCACACGCCGTTTTCTTTGGCTGCCAACATATCCTGTTTGGGAAAATGTTGTAATTGATGTTCGATACAATCGAATAGTCTTTTGCACTCCATATGTTAAGCAATATTGTGGTAACAAAGTACATAAATACACGCAGAAAAAAAAGAATTCTACCTAATAAAAAATCCAACCTTTTTAGATTGGATTTTAAATATAATAAACGTTACTGTAATTGCTTTTAAATAGCCCTTCCGCTTATTATAGCGGAACCATTATTCATTATTAATATATCAAATGAGTTAATAACCCGTCTCTTAGCTTGGGTTCAAACCAAGTACTTTTTGGTGGCATTACTTCCCCTGCGTCGGCAATATTAAATAACTGGTCAATAGTCACTGGATACAAACTAAACGCTGCAGCCATTTCGCCACTGTCCACGCGTTTTTCTAATTCAGCCAATCCGCGAATTCCGCCAACAAAATCGACACGATTGTCGGTACGTTGGTCCTGTATCCCTAATAATTTTGATAAAATATTATTAGACAATATAGTTACGTCCAATATGCCAATAGGGTCGTTTGTAAAAGTTCCTTCCTTTGCGTTTAAAGCATACCAAGTTTTATTAATATACATACCAAAACTGTGTAAACTAACTGGCTTATAGACTGCTTCTTGTACTTGCACATCAAAATCATGTTGTAATGCTGCGATAAAATCGGCTGCTGTATGGCCATTCAAATCCTTTACTACACGGTTGTAGTCCATGATATGCAATTGGTTAGAAGGGAATAGCGTAGTTAGGAAGTAATCGGCCGCGGGGGTTGCTTTTTCGCCTAGCGCTATTTTTACCTTGGCTGCAGATGCGGCCCTATGGTGACCGTCGGCGATATAAGTAAAAGGCACTTCTGTGTCGAATAAATTGGTAATGGTGTCAATAATAGTAGAATCGGTTACCGCCCAAATAGTGTGTTGTATTCCGTCATCGGCAGTAAAGTCGTACACAGGGCTTTTATTGGTTTTCCACTTTTCAATTAAAGTGTCAATGGAAACCTGATTACGGTAAGCTAAAAACACATTCCCGGTTTGTGCACCCGTAGTTTTAATATGATTAATCCTGTCTTGTTCTTTTGCTGGACGCGTGAATTCGTGTTTCTTTATAATGTCATTATTATAATCATCAATACTACTTACACATACTAATCCAGTTTGCGCACGACCATCCATTATTAATTGATATATATAATAACAAGGTTTAGATTCTTTAAACAATACCTCCCTTTGTAAAAATGCATTTAGGTTTTCTAATGCTAAATCGTAAACTGTTTGACTATGCGAATCGGTTGATTCTGGTAAATCAATTTCGCTTTTTGTAATATGTAAAAATGAAAATGCATTTCCTACTGCCTCGTGTTTCGCCTCAACACTATTTAATACATCATAAGGTTTGCTTGCTACTTGCTTTGCTAATTGTGCTTGCGGACGAAGCGCTTCAAAAGGTCTGATTATTGCCATGGGCGCAAATATCGTTCTTTTTTATTAATTGTGAAGTTAGTAATGCCTATAAAATACCGTTCTGTTGAACTTATTTAACAACAATTGTGTAGAAAGTTTATATATGTAGGGGGAATTTAGAAATAATACCAATTATTGCTTATTAATACTAAATTTTCTGCTTATGAAAACTAAATTGTTGCAGCGAAGTTTTTCATTAAAATACAAAATGCTTGCACACTCGATAAAGGTAGTGCATTATACATGCTTACTCTAATGCCGCCCACGGTCCTGTATCCTTTAACGCCAATCATCCCTTCTTTTTTACACAAATCTAAAAACGCTTGTTCCTTTGTTGGATCGGTTAAAAAGAATACTGCATTCATTATACTTCTGTCCTCCTTTGCAATTGGACAATAAAATGCAGGAAGTGATTCAATAGTATTGTATAATAAATTTGCCTTTTCGGTATTGCGTTTTTCCATTTCAGCCAAGCCCCCTTCTTTTTCAATCCAGCGCAATGTTAATAAGCTCACATATATTGAAAAAACTGGTGGCGTATTTAATAAAGAACCTGCTTCGATATGTTTTTGATAATTTAATATGGATGGAATTTTTCTACTAATTTTTCCAAGTATACTTTTTTTAACTACCACTAAGGTAACACCCGCAGCACCCATATTTTTTTGCGCTCCTGCATATATTAAGTCAAATTCATGAAAAGGGGTGGGCCTACAAAATATATCCGAGCTCATATCCCCAATTAATGGCACATTCACCTGAGGATAGCTATGCCATTGGGTTCCCTCGACAGTATTATTGGTGGTTATGTGTAAATAACTTGCATTTTCGGGCAGTTGAATATGCTTATTAATGTAAGTATATTTTTTATCCGAACTATCCGACACTACTTGTACTTTTCCAAAAACACTTGCTTCTTTTACTGCCTTATTTCCCCAAACACCATTGTCGCAAATGGCAGCTATTCCATTTTCATCCAATAAATTCATAGGCACTTGCATGAATTGCATTGTCGCACCTCCTTGTAAAAATAATACTTCATATTCGTCCCCTAATCCCATTAATCGCTTCACAGTTTGTTGCGCTTCTTGCACAACTTCAACAAACCAACTTGTGCGATGCCCAATTTCTAAAATGGATAATCCCGTGTTGTTAAAATTATGAATTGCTGCAGCAGCTTGTGTTAAAACTTCGGGTGGTAATATAGATGGTCCAGAATTAAAATTGTGCAATTGCATAGTAAAAATATTTTTATTTAAATATTGTTGTGTGGATTTGACGAATTTGGTTTTTTTATTTCTTCTAATGTTGCATGATCAAATAAATCAAGTTGTTCGTCAAAAGCAGTAAGGCCTCCTGTAACTACGTATTTCATTGCTTCTGCGGCACCAACCCCTTTTGGCAAGCGTTTAATTTTTGATAAGGGTACCACATAAGTAATTCCCGAAATAGCATATGAATGGGGTACATACACAGTTAAATATTCTTTCATCCCAAACAACTCCGTACTTTCCTGTGTGATAAATCCCATTCTCCAAACATCGGGTGCGTCCACATTTACTAATACTGGTTGATCAAATTTTTTCTTGTTTCCTGCAAAAGCTTCTAAAAAATCTTTCACCGAAGAATAAATGATTTTAACTCCGGGTGTTTTTTCTAATATCTTATCAAAAATGTTCATTAGTTTTTCAACAACAAATAAATTGGATAACCAACCCACTATTAAAACTAAGGTAATGGCTACAACGAAGCCCAAGCCGGTCACTTTTGGAATTTGCCCGTTAACTGCAGCAAACTGTTGAGGGAATAATAAGTTTAACACGTTAGGTAAAAAATTGTCCACCCAATTAAACAAGCTCACCACCACCCAAACAGTTACCCCTATGGGCGCTAATAATATCACCCCTTGAAAAAATAGCTGGGCAAAAGAGCTAAATAGCCCCTTTTTTGTAAAATATTGCTTGAATTTGGTCATTTTAGCGTGTTTAAGTGTCAAATTTCATACAAATTTGCCATTCAACACAATTAATAAAGAAATAGGTTTGGAAACTTTGAAAACCATTTTGGTTTCCATAGTTTTGCGTTCCCTAAATTTTATTATGCAGCACAGAATATTACTTAAAGCACGCGACCTAGTGCTTCACCACGGTGTGAAACAGGTTACAATGGACGACTTAGCCACCCAATTAGGTATTAGCAAAAAGACTATTTATCAGTTTTACAAGGACAAAGACAGCCTAGTGATGGCTATTGTGGACATGGAGCTTGAGGAACAACGCACCAGATGTACAAAAAGCCAAGAAACTGCCGATAACGCAGTACACCAAATGTTCCTTTTATTGGAAGACATGGACGAAATGTTTAAAAACATGAATCCACTTACTATGGCTGAACTTGCAAAATACTTCCCAGAAGCATTCAAAAAAATTCAAGACCATAAAGATGCTTTTATGCATTCAATTATTAAAACAAATTTAATACGTGGTATTGAACAAGGTTTGTATCGTGCGGACATTGACCCTGAAATTTTATCGACGTACCGACTAGAAACCGGTTTTGTGCCTTTTGACATAAAGCTATACCCAATGAGCAAATTTAATATTGGTAAAGTAGCCTATCAAATTACCGAGCACTTTGTTTACGGCGTAATGTCGCTGGAAGGTTACCGCTTAATGGAACAATACAAATTAGAAAAAATAACAACAAGTATATAAATAAAAACAAATGAAAAAAGTGTTTCTTCTTCTTCTTTGCGGCTTTGTATTTTCGACAAATATAAAAGCGCAGCAAAATGACAAACCCATTCACAATTTTAGTTTAGAAGATTGTGTGGGCTTTGCGAAAAAAAATAACGTGCAAGTAAAAAATTCGTTACTGGCAATCGAAGCCCAAATTCAAACGAACAGAGAGATTCGCTCTGCCGCATTACCAACTATTAATAGTTCATTTTCAACAACCGACTATACTACAATTCCTACCTCTCTTTTACCAGGTCAAATATTTGGAGGAGCAGCTGGAACCTTTATTCCTGTTCAGTTTGGTACTAAATTTAATGCCAATTACGGAGCAACTTTTCAACAATTACTATTTGATGGTCAAGTTTTTATTGCGCTTCAAGCACGTGCCGCTTCACTTGAAATGGTAAATAATAATGCTGCTTTAACTGAAGAAAATATTAAAGCAAATATTTATAAGATTTACTACCAACTATCGGCTAGTAAAACACAATTAAATATTTTAGATGCAAATATTGAGCGTATAAAAAAACTAGCACATGATGCTGAAATAATGTACAAAAACGGTTTTGCCGAAAAATTAGACGTTGATAAAGTAAGTGTTCAGTTAAACAATTTACAAACCGAAAAAATAAAAGCCGACAACAGTGTAGCTATTGGTTTTATGGGTTTAAAAATGTTAATGGGCATGCCTGTTAAAGACAGCTTGGTGTTAACCGACATTATTAATGAACAAAGCTTAAACTCGGACATACTTGTTGAAAACGACTTTCAATATAGCATTAGAAAGGATTACCAATACTTAAATACTATTAGGAAATTGAATCAATATAATGTGCAGCGTTATCAATTAAGTTATTTCCCTACCATTAGCGTATCGGGAGCCTATTCAAAAAACGCACAACGTAGCGAATTTGACTTTTTAAAGGGTGGCCAATGGTTTACTACGTCATTAATTAGCCTTAATGTGAACCTGCCCATTTTTAATGGCTTTTCGACCGACGCTAAAATAAAAAGAACAAAAATTGAATTGCAACAAACTGAAAACCAGCTTGCTACTTTAAAAAATACCATTGACAACGAATTAACGCAAGCCAAGTTGAATTATATGTCGTCGGTTGCTACCGTTCAATTCCAAAAAAAGAATATGCAGTTAGCAGAAAATGTTTACCAACAAACTAAAAAGAAGTTTGAAATTGGAACGGGCTCAAACACAGAAATTTCAGCTGCTCAAGCCGACTTAGTGAGTGCTCAAAATAATTTTATGAATGCCTTGTATAGTGCACTAATTGCTAAAGTGGACTTATTAAAAGCAAGCGGTAAACTATAAACTACAATGAAAATTATAACATCAAAAAATATTAAAACAAATACAATGAAATCAGTTTCAACTTTACTTACACTTACTATAATGCTTTTTACAGTGGCCTGTGGCGGTGGTAAAAATTCGACAGAAGCAAAGCAAGCGGAATTAGCTACTTTAAAGAAAAGCGCACTTGAACTAAATTTAAAAATAGCTACACTTGAGCAAGAGATAGAAAAACTTGGTGGTGGGGCTTCTGAAAAAACAGTACTTGTGGCCATTGACACTATTTCAACAAAAGTATTTACACATTATATTGAACTACAAGGTAAAATTGAATCTGAAAGTGTTTCTTATATCACACCGCGCGCAGGAGGTGGGCAAGTAAGAGCGCTTTATGTTAAAAGAGGCGATAATGTTAGAAAAGGTCAATTGATTTTACAACTAGACAATTCCTTAATTAAACAAAGCGCCGCAGCTGCCGCTCAAAATATTGAGACATTGAAAGCGCAAGCTGCTTTAGCTAAGTCGGTATATGAAAGACAAAAGAACTTATGGGCGCAAAATATTGGTAGCGAAATTCAGTTAATGACTGCAAAAACAAACGCTGACGCCTTGGCTAGCCAGTTAAAAGCTGCCACACAACAACTTGGTATGGTAAACGACCAATTAGCCTTTACTAGCATTTACAGTGACGTTGATGGTGTTGCTGAAGAAGTAAACGTTAAAGTGGGCGACCTTTTTGCAGGTCCTGGTCAGATTAAAATTGTAAACACTAGTAAGTTAAAAGTAACTGCACAGGTTCCAGAAAACTATGCAGGAAGAGTGAAAGTAGGCAGCGAATTAAAATTATTTTTTCCTGACTTAAATAAAACCACAGACAATAAAGTATTGGTTATGGGTAAAGTAATTGATCCATTAAGTAGAAGCTTTTTTATTGAAACTAAATTGGCAAACGGAAATGACTTTAAGCCAAACCAAATGGCTCAGGTAAGAATTAAGGACTACGAAAAAACAGACGCTATTATTATTCCATTAAATATTTTACAAAACGAAGAACAAGGCAAGTTTGTATTCATTGCCGTTGTAGAAAAAGGAAAATTAGTGGCGCGTAAAAGAATAGTTCAGATTGGCGAGTTTTACGAAAACAACGTTGAAATTCACAGTGGTGTAAAAATAGGAGATGTTATTATCACCGAAGGATATCAGACATTGTATGACGGCCAGTTTCTTGCAACTAAATAATTTACTTACCCATTTCACAATTGAACTATATGTCCACAATTAAAAATATAAAAGAAAAGTTTAAAGAATTTAAACCTACTTCTTGGAGTATCACCAATAAAACATCTATCTATTTAGTAATGTTGTTTATTAGCTTAGGTGGTATTTACCAATTCTTAACCTTACCTAAGGAACAATATCCCGAGATTGTTATCCCTACTATGTTTGTACAAACAATTTATGTAGGTAATTCTCCAAAGGATATTGAAAACTTAGTTACAGCGCCTTTAGAAAAACAAATTAAGAGTATTAGTGGTGTTAAGATTAACAAATTCTCTTCGGTGTCTCAACAGGATTTTTCGGCCATAACAGTTGAATTTAGCACCGATGTTAAACCAGATATTGCTTTACAAAAAGTAAAAGACGCTGTTGATAAAGCCAAAAACGATTTACCCGACGACCTAACGCAGGAGCCAAGGGTAATGGAAGTGAATTTTAGCGACCAACCCATTATGTATGTAAATATTAGTGGTAACTATAATTCGGCGCAACTTAAAAAATATGCCGACGACCTAAAGGACAAACTAGAAAGTGTTACTCAAATTAATCGTGTTGATTTAGTAGGTGCTCCTGAAAGAGAATTTCAAATTAACGTTGATAACTATAGAATGCAAAGTTCGGGTATCACTTTTGATGATATAAGCAACGCGATTCAAAGAGAAAATTTGGATTTGTCGGGTGGCTTATTAGAAATTGGCACCATGAAACGTAATGTGCAATTAAAAGGTCAGCTTAAAACGGCTGCCGATATTGCCAATATTATTGTTCGTAATACTAGTGGCGCTGCTATTTATTTAAGAGACGTTGCCACTATTAAAGACACTGTGAAAGAAAACGAAAGCTTTGCACGTCTTGATGGCATAAATGTATTGACTTTAAATATTATTAAAAGAAGTGGCGAAAACCTGATTGAAACTTCTGATGAAGTAAAGCGTGTGGTTGCCGAAGCGCAGGCTTCTTTTTTACCCAAGGATTTAAAAACATCTATTTCAGGTGACCAAAGTATAAGAACGAAAAGTTCGTTCACTGAATTAGTGAATTCCATTGTTATTGGTTTTGTATTGGTACTAGTGGTATTAATGTTTTTTATGGGTATCACAAACGCCTTCTTTGTTGCCTTATCGGTGCCATTAAGTATGTTTGTTGCCTTTGTATTTTTACCCGCAGGAGAATTGGTAATTGGAGCTAGTATTACTTTAAACTTTATGGTTTTATTCGCACTTCTATTCGGTTTAGGTATTATAGTGGATGATGCTATTGTGGTTATTGAAAACACGCACAGGATTTTTGTAGACGGACGTGGAAAGCTTACCGCTACCACTTCGGCTAAGATGGCCGCAGGGGAGGTGTTTATCCCAGTATTAGCCGGAACAGTTACTACACTCGCACCGTTCTTTCCTTTATTATTTTGGCCTGGTATTATTGGTAAGTTCATGGTGTATTTGCCAGCCATGTTAATTTTCACCTTAACGGCTTCTTTAATAGTTGCATTTATAATGAACCCTGTTTTTGCTGTTGACTTTATGAACCATGCAGATGACGAAAAGCTGAAGGAAAAGAAGTCAGCGATTTTTAAGAAAAGAGGATTTTGGATTCCGATAGCTGTAGGCATATTATTTGATATAGCCGGCTATACCTTCCTAGGCAACTTGCTATTATTTTTTATGGTACTTGTAGTAGCTAATAAGTATTTTATTCAAGACGCCATTATACACTTCCAAACCGACTTACTTCCTAAAATGATGGAGTCTTATGAAAGAATATTAAGAAGGTCATTAAATGGATGGAGACCTGTAAAATTATTGGTAGGTACTTTTGTGTTATTAATATTTTCGTTTGTTGTATTTGGAATTAGCGTTAGCACAGGACGAACAGGTATTGAGTTTTTTCCTAAAGGCGACCCAAATCAAATTTATGTATACTTAAAACTACCAGTAGGTACCGACGTTAAACACACTGATTCAATTACTAAAGTGTTAGAAGGTAAAGTGAAAGCTATTCTTGACAAAGATGTAAAAAATGGAAAGTCTATTGTCGAAAGTGTAATTTCAAATGTGGCAATAGGCGCAGGTGACCCTACTATGGGCGATAGAAGTACCAGGTCGGAACTTGGTCGTATTCAAATTAACTTTGTGGAATACGAAAAACGTCATGGTGTTTCAACAGCCCCTTATTTAGATGCTATTCGTGGCGAAATGAAAGGTATACCTGGCGCAGAGATTACTGTTTCTCAAGAACGTAATGGCCCTCCTACCGACCCTCCTATAAATATTGAAGTTCAGAGTGAGGATTTTGATAAATTAATTAAGACTGCGGTTGGATTAAAGAATTATTTAGACAACGCGCAAATACCTGGTGTGGAGCAATTAAAAATGGATGTTGATTTGCAAAATCCAGAATTAACTTTAACCATTGACCGTGACCGTGCTTTAATAGAAGGCGTAAGTTCGGCGCAAGTGGGAATGCAAATTCGTACTGCCTTATTTGGAAAGGAAATTTCTAAAATTAAAGAAGGAAAGGATGAATATAAAATTCAATTGCGTAATGAAGAAATGCAACGTAAGAATTTAGTAGACATTTTAAACATGCGCTT